>NZ_JALXVO010000002.1:0-198931 GCF_025151705.1 Paenibacillus sp. p3-SID1389
CTTATTTCCACAAACTCGCAGCAAAATCCCTTGTTTTCGCGCCTTCCGGCAAAAATAAGGGAGATAAATTCCGCTATTTTACCGCAAACTCCAATTTCGCAGCAAATAAGGCCATTTTTTGCCGCTATTCTCCCAGCAGGCGCGAAAAGCCAACTTGGGCAAACAAAGGGCCCGGCTGAATTCAAGATTCGACACCGAGCCCGCTTCTTAAACTTTATAACATTTAATCAAAAGTTAAAAAATCGACTTTTCAGCACCGAGAAGGTTGGATGAAGCTGGGAGCGAATCGATTTTTAACTCACCTTGTTGCTTTGGACTTCTTCGAGGCGAACCACCCGCGTATGCTGCGTATGGCTCCATTGCTTGTTGTTCTGGGTGAAGAACGCATAGAACGTGATTGGCCACCAGGAAATCAGGTAAATCGGGAACAGAACCAAGTAAGCATAGACCTTCTTCGATTTAACCTTCTCCAGGAACATCGCCATCAAGAAAATAAACACGTTCGCGACAATCGCCACATACGACACCCACATCGGCAGGTAGCCATACAACGTTTTAACATGCGGTTCTTGCATTAACGATTGGTCAACCCAAATAAACGCCGTCAGCAGGAACGTCAATAACACGATGTACACGTTGGCTCCGTAAAGCGCCATGTCCAGCTTCACCATGTTCCGCTCCTTGATACTCTTCCACAACAGCGGGAAGAAATAACGGCGAGCGACAGTGAAGTGACCTTGCATCCAACGCAGACGTTGGCGTGCCGACGCTTTGAACGTCAATGGCTTCTCATCGAACAGCTTCGCGTCGTAGTTAAACACCGGATACACTCCGCGTTCAACGCAACGCATCGTAAATTCAAGGTCTTCTACCAAGCTTGTAGCGCCCCAGCCGATTTCTTTCAACAGCTCGGTTTCAAAGCACATTCCTGTGCCGCCAAGGAAGTTCGCCATTTTCAGGTTCGTCCGGGACAACTGCCACAGGCGGTTACAATACCAGTACGAAATCCCGTAAGAAGCGGTAATCCAGGAATCCTCCGGATTCTTCGTATCGATATAGCCTTGGATGACCCGCGCGCCGGCGCATAGATCGTTGTTCATTTCCCGCAGGAAATCCGGATGCACCAAATTGTCGGCATCGAACATCACAACGGCGTCGTATTGACGCGGCATCTTCCATAGCTGCTTCAGCATCCATTCGATCGCATAACCTTTCCCCCGCAAGTTCGGGTTGGTCCGAACGCAAGCGTTCATCCCGTGGCTGCGAACGATATTTGCGGTATTATCGCTGCAGTTATCGCAAATGACAAACACGTCGTACAATTCTTTTGGGTAGTTCATTTGCTTCAAATTTTCCATCAACGCCCCGACCACTTTTTCCTCGTTATGCGCTGCGACCAGCACCGCAAAGGATTTGTTCGGTTCGTATTGCACTTTGTCCTTCTTTCTGTACATGCCAAATAAAGCCAAACCAAATTGATACACCCCAACCACTGCCAGGACGACCTGCAGTGAAATCAAGATGACATCCAACATGATTTCTTGCCCCCTTTTTACCCCGATTGTTTTTTTCTTTATCTCTCGGAGTTTTAGATTGTGAATGACCCTTTCTTTCTTATCTTGCTCTTTCTTTCTAGATCTTTCTTTGGACTCGTTGCCGGCTCTTTTTTCAAACCAAATACGATTTTCCACAACTTGACGTTGTTTGTCAAAGCAACTATGGCCCTTACGTTGCGCAAAAAACTGGAAGACCGGTGAATTTTGGCATACGGGGGCCCCGCACCTGCTTTCAGGTACGGTTACATCCTATTCTCATCACTTTTGGCAATTTTTATTTCTTTTTTTAATTTTTATTGCTCGGCTGGACGCCTTGTTGGCGTTACAATTACATAGACGAACTCACTTGGCAAAAAGTTAACAAATCTGCATCATTTTTTTTAAACAGATCTGCTATGATTTGAATCATTGTACAAGGGCGAAGAACGAAAAGTCAAAAAGAGCACGGCCTGCAGCGCAAAAAAACGTCCTTGAAAAGGCCATAGAATAAAAATATGATTAGTCTAACTTGAAAATGCCATGCTATTTGAAAAGAGCAGCCACGGGACAGGCAGTTTCCGGGGACTAGAACGCGGCCAACCATCGTGCGGAGGGATATTATGACTCGTTTATTCCATAAGCTTCAACAACTCGACCGACAGCTCTTTGTAGGAATCAACGGCCGCCTGCACCGCAGTTTTCTGAATTTCTGGCTGTATCATTTAACTCATTTAGGGGGAGCTTGGTTCACCATCCTTTCGTCCTTGCTCATCTGGCTTGCGGCTCCGCAGCCATGGAGCAAAATCGGCTTGCAATCCTGCGTCGCGCTCGCGATCAGTCATCTTCCAGTAGCACTCGTCAAAAAAACCTACCCGCGTCTTCGGCCCTACTTAACGCTGCCGGGCACCAATACGTTCCGGAACCCGCTGACGGACCACTCGTTTCCGTCCGGGCATACGACGGCCATTTTTTCTATAACGGTACCGTTTATGGCCGCGGTCCCAAGCTTGATTCTGGTGCTGTTGCCGATCGCTCTGATCGTGGCAGTTTCGCGTATTTATTTAGGCCTACATTACCCTTCAGACACCTTGGCAGGAGCGGTCATCGGCTCCTCTGTAGCGCTTGGAACGGTTGCATTATGGGCTTAAAGGGGATATTGTAGACAGTAGGAAAACCTTGCAGGAATAAGGTGAAACCAGTGCAAAAACAGAGAGTCTTACTTTTATCCGAGGGGTTTGGAGCCGGTCATACGCAAGCGGCCTACGCGCTCTCCAGCAGTTTACGAAAGATTGCGCCAAACATACAGACGAAAGTCCTAGAGCTGGGCAGTTTTTTGAACCCTAGGGTGGCGCCGATCATCATCACCGCTTACAAGAAAACGGTGTCCTCGCAGCCTCGGCTTGTCCGTATGATGTATCGCAGCAACTACAAAAAATCTTTAAACCGATTGACGACGATGGCTCTTCATCGGATTTTTTATACGCGTACAATTCAAATTATCCGTCAGCTTCATCCCGACGTGATCGTCTGCACCCATCCGATCCCCAGCGCGGTGATTTCCCGCCTGAAACGGCTAGGTATGCTGGACGTCCCGCTCTGTACCGTCATTACCGATTATGATGTGCACGGTGCTTGGGTGAGCCGGGAAGTGAATTGTTATCTCGTTTCCACCGACCAGGTGCAGAAGAAATTGATGGAACGGGGCGTAGACAATAATAAAATCCTGATTACCGGCATCCCGATCCATCCGAATTTCTGGGAGCGCCATCGGAAGGAAGATATCCGCCTGCAATTCCATCTGAAGGATATGCCTACCGTTCTGGTCATGGGCGGGGGCTGGGGCTTCATGAAGGACGAAGCGGTCAATGCACTGCTCGCCTCTTACCGGGAGCAAATCCAAGTCATTTTCTGCCTGGGCAGCAACGAGAAGTCGCTGGAGAAAATGAAAAAGGACCCCCGGTTCATTCATCCCAACATCCATCTGCTTGGGTTCACGAAGGAAATCGACAAGCTGATGGAAGTGTCCGATTTGCTGATTACCAAGCCGGGCGGCATGACCTGCTCGGAAGGGTTGGCCAAAGGCATCCCGATGCTGTTCCACCAGCCGCTTCCCGGCCAGGAAGAGGAAAATTCACATTATTTTGCTCAGCAAGGTTGGGGAACGCCCATGAAATCACTGGACGATATCACCGATTGGATCAAACGTTTGACTGAGCAATACGATGAAGTCGTTCGCAAACGGGAAGAGGTCTTGAACCATATCGCCCGGTTCCGGCCGATGCAAAGTGCTCAAGCTATCATTGATTTACTTGGAAATACGAATTTCATCCGAAAATAACCAGCCTGATCAGGAAGGCGATTTACAAAAAAGCGGAGCCAGGATTCATCCTGCTCCGATTTTTTTGCTATTTAAACATCTCCATCTTCCGCTCATGGTAACGTTGTAAGGCCGCTTCGCCAACCATTACTTCGCAGCGGTAGATCGGCATGCCTTGTCCTACGAATTTGCTTTCGTATTCCGTCATGACATGGGCCTCATTAATCCCGCCTTCATGCAGGCTAAGCGAAATGTCGCTCATCTGCAATCCAACCGCGGCAAAGGCATTCAGCGAAAATTCAAACAGCACGCGGGAGTCAGTCTTGAAGTGAATTTCGCCGTTTTCGTTCAGGAGATGACGGTATTTCTCCAAAAACCGCGGGTGCGTCAAGCGCCGGCGCCAATGCTTCTTCTTCGGCCATGGATCACTGAAGTTCAAATAAATGCGCTCCACTTCCCCTGGCGCAAAAAACTCCTCGATCATTTCAATATTCCCCAGCGCCAGACGAACGGTTTGCGGCTTCAGCCCGCCCTGCTCGTCCCATTTCGCGCGCACCTTCTCGCTCGCCCGGCGAATCAACTCATCATACATGTCCATGCCGATGAAGTTCACGTCTGGATATTTTACACTCATGCCGCTGATAAACTGACCTTTGCCCATGCCAAGCTCGATGTGGATCGGACGGCCGTTGCCGAACACCTCCGCCCAGCGTCCTTTATATTCCCGGGGATTCAGGACAACCAGATCCTGTTGCTGTTCCAAATGCTCCCGTATTCCTTTTCTGCCGCGTAAACGCATGTTATTCCTCCGCTTTCTTGGTATCCATTCCTTGCAATATTGTGCCGAAGTTTGCTGCAAATGTAAAGCGCGCAATGAAAAAGGAACCAACCGTTCGCCGGGGAGACGAGACGAGTGATTCCTTTTTCGATATATTTTGGAATTGGGGTCCAACGAAATTGATATTCTCAAAATAACATATTTCCGTACCCTGCCGCAAGGAAACAGGCAAGCAGCATTCCCCTTTTCCAGTGAAATTTGATACAATAAATTCAGTGGAAGCGGCGTACGGACGGGGCTTTCGCCGTTGTATAAATATGCAAAAAATATTTTGTGACAAAATGAAGGAGCCGCAATGAGTACACTGATGACGGACACTCCTGCTTTGTGGGGAGACAAAAGATTTCATACCTGGAATTTCGAGATGCGCCAAGAGTTCGGAGACAAGGTATTTAAGGTGATGCTAGATGCCGGATTCACTTGTCCCAACCGCGATGGCTCGATCGCAAAGGGCGGTTGCACGTTCTGCAGCGCCCGGGGATCGGGCGATTTTGCCGGAAGCCGCCGGGACGATCTGGTAACGCAGTTTGCCACGATCCGCGACCGGCAGCATCTGAAGTGGCCGCATGCGAAATATATTGGATATTTTCAGGCTTATACGAATACTTATGCGCCGGTGGAGGTGCTTCGTGAATATTACGAAGCGATTCTGGAGCAGCCGGGTGTCGTCGGTTTATCCATCGCCACGAGACCGGATTGCCTGCCGGACGATGTCGTGGATTATTTAGCCGAGCTCAATGAGCGCACCTACCTCTGGGTCGAAATGGGTTTGCAAACGATCCATGAGTCGACGTCCACGCTGATCAACCGGGCGCACGATACGCAATGCTACCTCGATGCGGTGGAGAAACTGCGCGCACGCGGCATCCGGGTGTGCACGCATATCATTTACGGCCTGCCGCAGGAAACGCATGAAATGATGCTGGAGACCGGCCGCGCCGTGGCGAACATGGACGTGCAGGGCATTAAGATCCACCTGCTCCATCTGATGCGCAAGACGCCGATGGTGAAGCAGTACGAAGCAGGATTGCTGCGTTTCCTGGAACAGGACGAATACGTCAAGCTGATTGTGGACACGCTTGAGTTTCTGCCGCCAGAAATGATCGTGCATCGGCTGACCGGAGACGCGCCGCGCGACCTGCTGATCGGACCGATGTGGAGCCTCAAAAAATGGGAAGTGCTCAACGCCATCGACGCGGAGCTGAAGCGCCGCGATTCCTGGCAGGGCAAATACTGGAGAGGACGTTGAGCGCTTATGGGCTTCCTCTCCGTATTAAGCTTCGCGCATAAACTGGCCGGCGAACGGCTGAGGCTCGGCGACGCGGCCGTCGACGCCACGGCGGGAACCGGCGCGGACACGCTGTTCCTGGCCAAAGCCTGCGGTCCGAAGGGGCGAGTGTTCGCCTTCGATATCCAGCCGCAGGCGCTGGCCCTAACGAAGGCTCGGCTGGACAAGGAGTCGGCGGATACCCTCGCCGACGTTACCCTGCTCCAGGCGAGCCACGCGGACATGGCGGCCGTGCTTCCAACGGACGTGCACGGGCGGCTCGGCGCCGTGATGTTCAACCTCGGCTATTTGCCGGCCGAGGGCGCCGACCCGGCGCTGATCACGCAGCCGGACAGCACGCTGGCCGCCTTGGAGGCCGCGCTGGCCTTGCTGCGGCCGCGCGGGATTTTGACGGCCGTCCTCTACCCCGGCCATCCCGGCGGCGACGCCGAAGCGGCGGCGGTGGAAGCCTGGGCGGCCGCACTGCCCGCTTCCGCCGGACAGGCGATCCTGTACCGGCAGCCGCAAAGGCCGGCTGCCCCGTATTTGATCGCGATTGAAAAGAAATCAACCAATTCGAATTGAACTGGGGGTCATCGGTATGGGCATTCGCAAAATCGAGCATATTGGAATTCGCGTCTCGGCTCTGGAGGATTCCATCGAGTTTTATGAACGGATTATCGGCATGAAGCTGTTATCCACGATCGGTGAGGTGGGAGACCCGCTGCGTCTGGCTTTCCTAACCTTTCCGGGCCAGGAATCCGTTGAGGTCGAGCTGATTAATCTCCCCGAAGGAGAAGAGTTGCCGAATGAGGGCAAGGTGCATCATATTGCCTTTACCGCTAGTGATATCGAAGAGGAATATGCCCGGATTTCCAAATTAGGCTTATCCGGTCTCGACCCGGAAATCCGCAGTCTGCCGAACGGCAGCCGATTCTTCTTCTTTAACGGACCGGACGGCGAACGGATCGAATTTTTCCAGCCTGCGTTTCTCGCTTGAGGTCTTCCCATAATTCCGTGGAAAGAAGGGCTACGCTTGAAAGAGCATACGTTTACGTTCGACAATGACACAAGTCATGGGGTCTTCGTGTATCGTTGGATCGCCGCTGATTCCGCCGACCCGCCGCGCGGTGTGCTGCAAATCGCCCACGGCATGGCGGAAACGGCCAAGCGCTATGAGCGCCTGGCCCGGTTGCTGACCGCCCACGGCTTTATCGTCTACGCGAACGATCACCGCGGGCACGGGCGCACGGCTGGAAGTCCAGAGGAATTAGGCTGGCCGGGCAAACAAGGCTTTACCGGCATGGCGAAGGATATGATTCAGCTTACGAAGATTATCCGTCAGGAGCATCCCGATCTCCCCTTGTTTCTGCTCGGCCATAGCATGGGCTCCTTTCTGACGCAGAAGGTCATGTACCTAGCCCCGGAGCCTTATACTGGATTTATTCTCTCGGGAACAGATGGTCCCCGGGGGCTGCTGGGCCTGGGGCGAAGCCTCGCCCGCTTACAAAGCCTGCTGCAAGGCGAGACCCATCCCAGCCTGCTGATGAACGCGGTGACCTTCGGGAGCTTTAACCGTAACTTCCTCCCGGCGCGGACGCCCTTCGACTGGCTCTCCCGGGACGAGGCCGAGGTGGATAAATACATCGCCGACCCGCACTGCGGCTTCTTGTGCAGCGCCGGCTTCTTTTACGGCTTCTTTGGCCTGCTGCAGGAGATTCACCGCCCGGAGAAGATGCGCTCCATCCCTAAGGATAAGCCGGTTTATATCTTTGGCGGCGACCTCGATCCGGTCGGCCAAAACGGCGCCGGCGTCCGGCGTCTCGCCGGACTGTACCATCAGCTGGGCCTCAAGGACGTTGAGGTGCGGCTGTATCCCGGCGGCCGTCATGAAATGCTGAACGAAATCAACCGCGACGAAGTGATGTCGGATGTGTTGAATTGGCTGGAGTGGCATCTGCCGCCCGAAGCAGCGAACGCAGAATAAACAAATAAAGCGAGCCTGCTGAACCGGCTCCTCGGGAAGAGGAAGCCGGTTTGCAGGCTCGCTTTTTCGTTATTGCTCTCCTCACTTGACCAGGGTGCAATGCTCCGGGGACCAAGCGCTTAAAGGGGCGTGGAAATACACCGGCCGCTCGTCTGCTTCCTGCTGGTAGAGGACAACAAGCAGCGTGCCTTGCGGCTCATCCCCTGCGTTCGCCGGGCTTGCTGGCGCTTCTGACCCTTCCGCTCGCAGTACATCGCCCAGCGCAAACGGCAGCTCTTCGATGCACGCATACTTCTGCAGCCCGCGTTCATCCAGGCCGTATGCCGCAAATTGCTCTGACAAAGCAGCAGGGGCTTCTGCGAGCGCACGGAAATACGCGCTGCGCCGGTCTTTGTCCACCCGGTCCTCCCACCAGATTTTCCGCGGCTTATACTTGTGTCCAAGCAGGTAGTCGAGCTTCATTAAACCAAGCACAACCTCCGGCTCTTTCAAAGTGCGTCCGCTTAAGAACGCGTGAAGACGAGTGAACAGGTCCTCCAGCTGATGACCGATCCGCTGCCAGCCTTGTTCCTCCCAATAGTCGCCAAACTCCTGGAAGAAGTCAAACGGCGAATCGAACTCGTGAGTGACCAGATACTCCACGGTGTGATCCATGCGGTGCGCATTCCAATACTTCTCCAGCACGTCCTCCAGCCGCTTCAACCGGATTACGTCCTCAAACGGCAGCACGTTATTGCTCAGGATTTCATAAGGCGCATGGTCCATAAACACGTAGTTGTATTTCTCCGCGTCATTCCGCAGCCCGGTTCCGCGCAGCATCTTCAGGAAGCCAAGCTGCAGCTCCTCGGGACGCAAAGCAAACACGTCGTTAAACGTTTTGCGGAACGTGGCATAGTCCTCTTCCGGCAATCCGGCGATCAAATCCAGATGCTGGGCGATTTTGCCGCTTTCCTTGATTTTGGTGACGGTCCGGGTCAGCTTCGTAAAGTTCTGGCGGCGTTTCACCAGCTCGTTGGTTGGATCGTTTGTCGACTGCACGCCAATCTCGAAGCGGAAGATGCCGGGCGGCGCGTTCTCCGCCAAATAGTCCAGCACCTCCGGCCGCATGATGTCCGCCGTGATTTCGAACTGGAACACGCAACCCTGGTGGTTGTTGATCAGAAATTCGAACATCTCCATCGCGTAATTGCGGTTAATGTTAAACGTGCGGTCCAGAAATTTAATGATCTTCGCGCCATGCTCGATGAGGTACAGGATGTCCGACTTCACCCGTTCGATATCGTAATACCGCACGCCCACCTCAATACTTGAGAGGCAAAACTGGCAGCTGAACGGGCAACCGCGGCTGGTCTCGAAATACACGATCCGTTTGCCGAGATTCGGAATATCCTCGGGAAAACGATGCGGCGACGGCAGCGTGTTCAGATCGGATTTTGGCCGAGGCGGATTCAGTACGACCTCTTCTCCTTTGCGATAGGCCGCGCCAAACACGAAGTGGAACTTCTGCTCCCCGGACAGTTCCTGCAGCAAATGGTGGAATGTCTCCTCACCGTCCCCCATGACGATAAAATCCACCTCCGGGATGCGCTCCATCCAGTATTTCGTGTCGTAGCTAACCTCGGGGCCGCCCAGTACAATCTTCACTTCCGGCAGCACTTTCTTCAGCAAGGCCACCACTCGAATCGTCTCTTCGATATTCCAGATATAGCAGGAGAACCCGATGACATCCGGCTTCCGCTTAAACAGATCCGACACGATATTCATCACCGGGTCCTTGATCGTATATTCGGCCAGATCGATGTCAAACTCGTTGCCGCTGTAGGCTTTGAGCAGCCGGATCGCCAGCGAGGTATGAATAAATTTTGCGTTCAGCGTTGCCAATATGACTTTCACATGCTCACAACCCTACTCCATATTTTGAAAAAACTCCAGAAACGGCTTTCCGTACTTACGGTACTTCACTTCGCCGACGCCCTTGATTCTCAGCATATCCGCTTCGCTGGTCGGACAGACCACACTCATCTCGCGCAGCGTCGCATCGTTGAAAATAATATAGGAAGGCACCCGCTCCTTCTCGGCCAAATCGCGGCGGATCAAGCGCAGCTGCTCGAACACCGTCTCGTTGACGGCGGACGGCCCTTCATCATACTTGCGGCGCCGCGAGCTAGATGACGATGAGGACGCGGCGGCAGTCTCCGGCGCACGGAGCATCACCTGATGGCGGCTCTTCAGCACCTCAACCGCCAACGGCTGCAGCCTTACGACCGGGTATTGCCCTTCGGACAAGGCTAAATACCCTTCCGCAATAAACACATTGATCAGTTCAGAAATTTCCTTCTCGGTGCGCGTGCGCAGCATGCCATAGGTAGGCAACTGATTAAAGCCGTACTGCAGCACCTTTTTGTTCTGCGAACCTTTGAGCACCGAAGCGACCAGCGAGACGCCAAACCGCTCCCGCATCCGGTGGATACAGGAGAAGACGATCTGCGCGTCGCGCGTCATGTCGACGAGCTCCCGTTCGTCCCGGCAGGAGCTGCAAACACCGCAAGGCGTGCGATCGTGAGCCTCACCGAAATAATCCAGCATTGCCCAGCGCAGGCAGCTCGTCTGGTAGCAATATTCAACCATCTGCTGCAGCTTGCGGTACTCGTTGCGTTTGCGTTCTCCATCCTGCGGGTTTTGCTCGATCAGGAATTTCTGCGTCATGATGTCCTGCGGACTAAACAGCAGGATACATTCGCTGGGCTCGCCGTCCCGGCCAGCCCGGCCCGCTTCCTGAACATAAGCCTCCATGTTCTTCGGCATATTGTAGTGGATCACGTAACGGACGTTCGATTTGTCGATCCCCATCCCAAAGGCGTTGGTCGCCACCATCACGCGAATGTCGTCATAGAGAAAAGCCTCCTGGCTCTCCTCCCGCTCCTTGTCGGACAAGCCGGCATGGTAGCGGCCGGCAGGGATGCCGGCGCGGCGCAGGCGCTCGTACAGGTCGTCAACCTCCTTGCGGGTTGCGGCGTAGACGATCCCGGGCTGATGCGCATGGGTCGTCGCGTAATTCAGGACGAATTCGCGCTTGTTCTCACCGCGCAGCACCGACATCGCCAGGTTATCCCGACCGAGGCCGGTGACGAACACGGCCGGATTCGCAAGGCGCAGCAGACGGACCATGTCGTCCATGACCTCCGGAGTGGCCGTGGCTGTAAAGGCTGCGAGGATCGGCCGTTGCGGCAGCGATTCCACAAACGGGGAGACCGCCAGATAGCTTGTCCGGAAGTCATGGCCCCACTGCGAGACGCAGTGCGCTTCGTCGACGGCGACGCAGGAGATCGATAGACCGCTCATTTCCTCGCGGAACCAGTCCAGCTCCAGCCGCTCCGGCGCAACATAGAGCAGCTTCAGCTCACCGCGGCGCGCCGCCCGGATGCGGTCGTTCACTTCCTTGCCCGACAGCGTGCTGTTGATGTAGGCGGCGGAGATGCCCATCGCCGTGAGCGCATCGACCTGATCCTTCATCAACGAGATCAACGGGGACACAACCAGCGTCAGACCCGGCAACATCAGAGCCGGGATCTGGTAACAGATCGATTTGCCTCCGCCCGTCGGCATAATGCCCAGCGTATCCGCGCCGGACAATACGCTCTCGACGATTCTCCGCTGCCCTTCGCGGAAATCGGGATATCCGTAATATTTCTGCAGCAGCTGCTGCGCATGTTCCATCGTAAGTGCTTCCGTGCTCATTTCGCTTGATTTCTCCTAACTTCCCAATCGGCCGTCGTCCTCCCGGATTTTCGGGACAGACCGGCTTTATGCACTTTTTTAGTTTACCGGGGTTTGGAGAATTGGGCAACCGCCGCAAACGCTACATAAACTTTTCCAAAAAGTCCAACACTCTCTAATAATCCTACAATTCGTCCGGAGGCGGCAGATATGCTGGATTGGAAATCCAAATACGAAGCGTATGAGAAGAAGCATCCTTCAAAACCATCACCTTCGTCTTCTTCCTCGAACAGTTGGGATGCGCTGATTGTCCCGGCGCTGTTCGACCAGTTTTTTCAAACCATTGACGATTATTCATGCGCTTCAATTTGCCTATGTTCACCTGATTTATTGGCCGTTTGTCATCTTCCCCTTCTTGTTTGTTATCATGATGTCGATGAAATCAGTT
This sequence comes from Paenibacillus sp. p3-SID1389, assembly GCF_025151705.1. Lineage (NCBI taxonomy): Bacteria > Bacillati > Bacillota > Bacilli > Caryophanales > Paenibacillaceae > Paenibacillus > Paenibacillus sp. p3-SID1389. Next base: position 12,110 of record NZ_JALXVO010000002.1, read on the forward strand.
CATCTCTTAAATTGGCTTGAAGTCGGTCATGCTGGGCATCGCCGTCAGCGCCAGCTTGTACTTGTTGCTCGTGCTCTCCACGATTGGGATCTACGGGGTTCGGGAAACCCTTGTTCTGTTATATCCTAGCACATTCACCAGAAAAGCGACTGGGGACAGATGTATGCGAACATCCCGGGATCCGTGAAACTCAGTGTTTCGATCCGTCGAGCCGGCTTAAAGCGAATTAGGAGGTGCATGTCATGAATCAGGTGCATGTGATGAATCACGTGTTTGCTTTTACCGCTTCCATCTCACTCTTTTCCGGACTTGTCTTGCTTCTGGTGGATCAAACGATTTATAAGGTTCAGCAGAAGCAAAAGGAACAGAAATACGCCAAAATCTTTGGTTGGATCAACCTCTCGCTTGCTGGCACCGGTTTCTGGTTTTTCTGTTATTGCAGCTGCCATAACCCTTCGTCGATGCAGGTCATGGTATCCCTTGGATTCCCATGGTATATTGAGTCTAGTACAAACCTAACAGGATGGAGAATCAGGATTCATGAAAGAACGTAACTATTCCGGCAACCGCCCGGGCAACAAAACGCAATCGCGGCCCAAGCCGCCGATCGCCAAGCGGGAACAGGCCGATGAGATACGTACCGGCGACCGGATCGTCGTGACGATCAAGCGGCTGGGCATTAACGGCGAAGGCGTCGGCTATTATCGGCGGAAAGCCGTGTTCGTCGAAGGCGGTATTCCCGGTGAGGTCATACATGCAGAGGTTACCCGCGTGGAGCCTAAATATATCGCTGCCGTGATTCGAAAGATCGAGAAGCGCTCTCCGCATCGGTTGGAGGCGCCATGCCCGGTGTTCGGCATCTGCGGCGGCTGCCAGATCCAGCATCTGTCCTACGAGGGACAGTTAGCCGGCAAAGAGGAGATCATCCGGGAGGCGTTTGCGCGTTACGCCGGCCTGCAGGACGTGCGGTTGAAGCCGATGCTGGGCATGGATCACCCTTGGGGCTACCGTAACAAGGCGCAGCTGCAATTAGGCATGTCCCAAGAGGGCATGATCGCCGGCTTGTATGCGGCCGACTCCCATAAGCTGATCGATATTACCGGTTGTCCCATTCAACACCCGAAGGTGAACGAGGTGGTGGACAAGACCCGGGACGTGCTTCAACGACTAGGTATTCCAGTATATAAGGAAAAAAGCAACCAAGGGCTGGTCCGTACGATTGTCGTCCGCGTTGGCTTCCAATCCGGGCAGCTGCAAGTCACGCTAGTCACCGCCAACGACAAGCTGCCGCGCCGGGAGCAGCTGGTCAAGGAGCTGCGACTGGCGATGCCCGAGCTGACCAGCATCGCAATGAACGTGAATCCGAAGAACACCTCGCTCGTATTTGGCAACCGGACAGAGATCTTGTGGGGCGCAGACAGCATTCAGGAATCGCTGGGTGATCTGGAATTCACGCTATCGCCCCGCGCCTTCTTCCAGCTGAACCCGCTGCAAACGGTCAAGCTGTATGAATCCGTGCGTGCAGCTGCGGGTCTGACGGGTAAAGAAACCGTCGTTGATGCCTACTGCGGCACCGGCACGATCGGCCTGTGGCTAGCACCTTACGCGAAGGAGGTTCGCGGCATCGAATCGATCCCCGAAGCCGTCGAGGACGCCAAAGCGAATGCAGCCCGGAACGGCCGGGATAACGCTCAGTTTTACACCGGTTACGCCGAGGAGTTACTCCCCCGCTGGGTCAAGTCCGGATTCGCCCCGGACGTCATCGTCGCTGACCCGCCGCGCACCGGGCTGGATCCCCGCTTCCTCGAAGCGGTGCTAAAGACGAAACCGAAGCGCTTCGTCTACGTCTCCTGCAACCCGTCCACCCTGGCAAAGGATTGCAAAGCGCTGCTGGACGGCGGATATGCGCTGGAATGGGTGCAGCCGGTGGATATGTTTCCGCAGACGAGTCATGTGGAGTGTGTAGTGTCAACACATCGTATTGACAAATAATGGGGCGCCTAAACCAGTTGTCAAAACGAAAAGCAGCCTAACCCTTTAAAAACATCATCGGGGTTAGGCTGGTAACTTCAACAAGATAATTCAAATTGTTGAGAGCGTAGAAAATGCTCAGGGTAATGGACATTTTCGGAGTCTGTCAAGAATTTTCGTATTATGAGGTTAGCCAGCTTAATCTGGTTAGCCTCTTTTTGATTTATGATAGCTGTAGTCGGGAGAGAACGATCAAGAATTGGGGCGAACAAGCCCGTTACACAAACTGTTCACCCACTATTGCGCAAACCATGATTAAGCTGGTTGAGACACTTCTGATCTCGTATAACACGCGAAGCTATGGACGTGCAATGGTTAGTGGGCCACCGGCAAATCACCTGTTAAAGTCACCTTGCTAATCTGGAAAATCGTTGTCTTTAATGAAGGCCTTCACTTGATCTCTGCTGAACTTTGGGGCCACTATGTTCATACTTTCCATCCAACCTTTCTCCTAGTTTAATAGATTGGTTGGAGAGTTTACACAGTTTATTTTACAGCCCCTATTACATAGGTTGTACATACCTCTCATCTCAATTACTGTTTTTCAATGCCGAGTCTTTTTCCGTTCAATGCCTTTGCCCGTTTCCGCTTCTCTTTATACAGCGCAATATTCGCATGTTTAAAGAGTTCCTTTAATGCACCCGAAATATCAGAATTTTCCCAACCTCGTCGTTACTGGTTGCTGGTAAAGCCCAAGATTTTATTTTTAGAATGCCGCAGATCATAAAATTGCCCTTGAAACTCAACCAGCGGATTGATCAAGTCATCTGGATGCAGCATAACTATGCGAGCCACTTGACCATCTGATAAGAGAACTGAATCCCCGATCATTCTGTTCATTACGTTGGTAATAAAACATTGAACAATGATCGGATCGAATAATCCGAATGCACGTTGATAGATTTCTTGAAACACTTGGTATAAGGGAACTGGCTTCTTATACACCCGCTCTGAAACCATCGTATGGAACACATCGGCAACGGCTACAATTTTGCTGAAGTAAGTGATCTTATCACCGCTGACCCCGAAAGGATAGCCGCTGCCATCTTCCCGTTCATGATGCTGAAGGGCAACCAATGCTTGTTGTTCCGACATGCCTGGAAGATTGCTAACCATTTCATACCCAAAGTGAGTATGGCGTTTCATTTCAGAATACTCTTCCACACTGAGTTTGCCTGGTTTTTTCAAGATCGAATCAGGGATCTTGGTCTTTCCAAGGTCATGAAGCAACCCCGCTACGGCGAGGTCATTCAGTTCCTCTTCTTTCAGCCCCAACCATTTACCAATTAAGTAGGAGAGGATTGCAACACCGATACAATGTCGATAAGTGTAATGATCTTTCTTGCTTAAGTCCAATATGACGTTTGAAAGGTTATTATTGAAACAAATTTCTTGAATTTTCGGCATAACAATATGACGGATAACTTGATTTGAAAGTTGACTGGAATTTTGGTGTATCTTTTCATAAATCGACTGAACTTCAGATATCGCTTCATCATTCGCCAAAGTTCTTAAGTCCTTGAGAGTTACCAAAAAGATGTCCCAAGAGGAACTTGCCTTCAGGAGTGACCTTGACCGGACATACATTTCAATGTTGGAAAGAAGTATTTATCAACCGACCCTTACAACGATATTTGCATTGTCGAAGGCTCTTAACACTACGCCTTCAGAGATGATCAAACTTGTTGAAAATGAATATGGCGAGGTTGATGATAAGGAATAACAATCCTCAGCGGAACGACATCTTTAACAGATGGTCGGAAGGATTTTGCTGTCGCCAACCCCTCTCTGGAATAACAGAGAGGACTGGCTATTGCTGTCGTAACCGATACTCAACTTGAATGTCAGAGTCCAACATCAATCGAAGAATCCAAAATAAAGATCGTATTGATAAGGAAAATCCAATATCAAAACGATCTTTTATCAAATTGCCTTATGGCAGACTATAGTAACTCTCTCAACAACTGAACCCCATCCTTTAGTCCAGCAAAGTATAACTGCTGTATTATGAGAGTATTGCGATAATTGATGATCTCTTCCATCTCAAGATATAACTCATACTGGGCTTGTGATAACTCACTTTTTAGTAAATTCTCAAGTTCTCGATGCCTGTTTTGTAATTGATCAATCTCCCGCTGCATACCCGCTTGCCTCACCAATTCATTAAACCTATGATCAAAAGCCGGTTTTAACCATTCTGGACCGAATTGTTGCATGAATACATCTCCTCCATCTAAATGTTTTGAATTAATCGAAGTTTGATGGTACATCGGGAAGGAGAGTATGACAAGCTTCCATCCTATGGTTTAAAGCCTCCATCATGTCACAGCCAAAAGCGGAATCTACGACCTGTCGAATCCAATATTCGATAAAGATCGTGATATGGTACAACAGGCATACGAGATACTCGGAATTTCCAGCAATGAATTGATTGAAGAGAAGAAAAAATTAAGCCGCCTTTGCTTTTTGGTCAAGCCCCCGTTTAGTGGACATTGGAAAAAGCCCCTAGGCTACGAGCTGGCGTCGAAACTCACTCGGCGTCAGCTTGTTTAGTTTTCTTTGTGGTCGTTTGTTGTTGTAAAACTCAATATATTCTTCAATTCGCCTTTGTGTCTCGTCTAGAGTTCGGATATGATAGGGATAGAGCCCTTCTGTTTTGAGATGCGAGAAGAAGCTCTCCATAGAGGCGTTGTCATGACAATTGCCTCGTCTAGACATGCTGATTCGGGCGCCAACCTTCAGCAGCATGTCGTGGTAGGCGTGAGACGTGTACTGGAATCCTTGATCGCTGTGAACGATCAATCCCGTCACGTCTTTCGTTTGATTCAAGGCCTTCTCAAAGGTTTGAAGTACAAGCTGATTATCATTACGTAGACTCATGTGATACGCTACGATTTCATTATTAAATAAGTCTTACCCATTTCTGGTTAGGGGCATGCGCCTTAAATTGACGTTGCAGCGTATTCTCAGCGACGCGGCTGCCTACATTCGAAGCATAGTTAAAACGGTGCTTACGTCGAATGTGTGAACGTAGCCCTAATTGTTGCATTAAACGAAGAACCTTTTTATGATTCATCCACACCTCCTCGTCTTGCAGTAGGAAGAGTTGAATTTGTCGATAGCCGTAGATACCATGATAGCGATTATATACGGCTTGGATTAAGGCTTTTGCATCGTGATCCCGATCAATCATCTTCAATTGACGTTTCAAATAAGCGTAGTATCCACTTCTGGAGACACCAAACAACTTGCACAAACTGCTGATGTTGTACCCTTGTGAGGCTTTCCGAATGGATGCATACCTTTGTTCTTTACCTCCTGTTTCCAGATTTCCAAACACTTTTTTAGCATTTCATTCTCCCGTTGTGACTGCTTCGTATAGCGGTCCTGATCCACATATTCCTTTCGTCTCCCCCTTTGGTCAAGTAGACCAAACTCCCCCTGTTCGCGATATTTTCGCATCCAGCGTTTCATCCGATCCTTATCTTGAATCCCTAAGTGCTCATTAATCTGCCGATACGTCCATTTTGCCTCCAAATAAAGACGTATCGCCTCCAACTTCAGTTCCTCAGAGTATGATTTAAATCGTTGTCCTTTGATTGCCATAAAAAATGCACCCCCTAGAATTCATCGGAATAACCAGGGGGGGTTCCAATGTCTATTCTAAGGGGTGCACTTCAGATCCAAACTTAACGGTTTGGGTCTTTTTCATTTTTTACGTATCATGACAGGTGACGAGCATTATAGTACAATGCAAATATTGAATTTTTGCAAAGGGGAATTATCTTGATCAAGAAGGAACTCGCTTATATCCGCAAGCAATTCAAACTGGATCATGAAAGACTAAGTATTTACGACATTCTGAACGTCTATATTATGAAGGAAACGAACGAAATCTATCATTTTGAGCGTACACCGTTTGAGCTGTTGGAGAGAGAAAAGCAGGAATTGCATATGGGCAATTTCAAAAGACTGCTGTCCGGAGAATTGGATCAGAAGCTGTTCGAGCTAAAGTTCCAGGATCACCCGGAAACGGACAAGCCTTCGCAGGAGCTGCTGCATCAAGCTCTCGTGACCGGTGATGCCGACGAATGGCATGATTTGATGCTTCTGCTGGTAGAGAAAATGCTGGAGGATACGACGTATGAACGGGATACGGTAATCACCTTCGTCCGCGGGCAATACTACAAGCCCACCAAGGAGCGCAATGAGGAAGCCGAGGAAAGCGAAACTGATGAGATGTTTGCGAATCCGTTTATTTTGTGCAGCATCAATTCAACCGAACCGCAGCGAAAAACGCTTATGTTCGACTATGTCGAACGCGAGTTCAAGTACAACGTGATCGTTGATCCAATCATCAAGCTGCGCTCGCCGGAGCAAGGCTTCTTCTATCCCAGCATTACGGACGGCTTCTCTGATGTGAATCGGGTACTCTATTGCGCGGGCAAAGCGAATGATCCAAATCAGCATTTTATCGATCAGGTCCTAAACGCCGAGAAGACGGTAACCGCGCTGGAAGAGAGAGCGATCTTTGAGGACATCGTCAAGGAAATTGCCGGAGATCAGCTTGACGCCTCCACGATTGCGAGCGTATACGAAGAAATTCAGCAGGTGATTGAAACCCACGAGGAGGAAGAACCGCCGAAGCTGGATTATAGGGATGTGGAGCGCGTGCTGACAGCCAGCGGCGTGGAGAACGTTACGACGGAAAAGGTAGAGCTGGCGTACCAAACGGTTGTTGACGACAAAAACTATGAGATCAAAGCAAGCAGCGTCGTGCCGAAGTTTACTTCGAAATCGATCAAGATCGAAACGAAGGTAGCCACGATCTCGGTCAGCCCTCAAGATCTAAAGTACATGAAGCAAGTCAATTATCACGGCAAACGCTGCATTCTGATTGAGGTTGATGAGGACGCGGTGATTGAAGGTTTTACGCTAAGCACGGAAGAACTGTAGAGGTGAAAATCAACAAGTTTTGAGGAGGTTGCTCATGATGAACAAAGAACTCAAGGTTTTAGCACCGGAACAAAGTGAAGAATTGCTCCAGGTTTTAAGCAAACGTTTTGAGGCAAACATGAATCGTCATCCCGAGTTGGCATGGGCTCAGATCCAAGCGAAGCTGGAGGCGCAGCCCGATAAACTGTGGTCGCTCCATGAAATGGAACGGACCGGCGGCGAGCCGGACGTTATTGGATACGATGAGCAAACCGATCAAATCTTATTCGTAGATTGTTCGGCGGAATCGCCCAAGGGCCGCAGAAGCGTCTGTTACGACCATGAAGCCCTGGAATCGAGAAAGCAGCATAAGCCGGAAGACAGCGCGATGAACATGGCGGCTGCTATGGGAATTGAGCTGTTAACGGAAGAGCAATACCGGGAACTGCAGAAGCTGGGGAAATTTGATTTGAAGACCTCCAGTTGGGTGCAAACCCCTGCTTCCATCCGTAAGCTTGGCGGCGCCCTCTTCTGCGACCGCCGTTACGACACAGTCTTTGTGTACCATAACGGGGCGGAATCCTATTATGGCGCCAGAGGGTTCCGCGGCATGCTAAAGGTTTAGAAATCAATGTTATCAATAAGCCCAAAAAGAGAGGTGCAGCTGCACCTCTCTTTCCTCGTATAACTCGTATAAAGAACCCGTTTATGACTGATTCACGGCAACCTTCTCCTGGACAGCCTGCAAAACGTCATCGTATGTGGTCTTTAACACGATGGCCATTTCGTTAAATGAAGTGTTCTGTATGCCCAATAACAGCTGGTTGTCTTGATTGCCGAGTTTCTTATGATTTTGCTCAGACCATTGTTTCCTGCGCATCAACGTATTGGCAACCTTCGCGATTCCCTCCCGGTCGCCTGTCTTGACAATCGCACTGTAATTGTGATGCCGTTCATGATTGTTATCGATCCATGGAATGCCCGGTGCCATAAAAGAGTCGATTAACGCCATCGCTTCCTCCGGCCCCATCAATTTCTGCAATTGCAAGGGCGCCCTATCGACCGGAATGCTGATTTTTAAGGTCTCATTGCTCAGCGGATGCAGTTCATAATAAGTCTTGGAAACACCGGCCAGCGATTTTACGCAAACCTCGTCGATGCGGCAAACGCCATGCACCGAATAACTGATCAAATCCCCCTTATCAAACATGGCCGTGATCCCGCCCCTCTATTTTGTCAACTAAGTTGACTATTGTTAATATACTCCTTTTCCGTTAATTTGTCAACTAAATTGACAACTTCCGGCCGTCTTTGTATAGTGTAGGAGAACTAGCAACAGGAACGGAAATGGAGGGATTCCATGCATCCCAAATTTGAATCTTTGAACCTGATCGATCTGATTAGCGAACGTCATGTCCAGCTTCGCTCCCTCTGTGAGCAGGTGTGGAACGAACGGAACGAGATATATATCTCCAACTCAGAATGGTTTATCATGGCAAGGATTTATCAGCAAAATCCAACGATTTCGCAGGTAACAAGACAGGTGGATATTTCGCGGCAGGCGACCCACAAATTCATTAAGAGCTTGGAAGCCAAAGGGTTGGTTGAGGTCATTCCAGCCCAGCATAACAAGAAGGAAAAAAGCTTGAAATTAACGCCGTTGGGCGAAAGCTGTTATGAGAAGAACGCCACCATCAAGGCAGCGCTGGAGCAAATCGTCGCGAACGCTCTTGGAAACGAGCAGATTGAATGGTTAAAGAAGCTGCTAATAGCCGATTGGGGGAACTTAAACGAGCTATTCACAACATGAAGAAAGGAAGGGATTCCTTACTAGCAATTCCCTCCCTTCTTGTTATTATAGTTATTTTCGAAATAACTGGAATTCCTCCATAAACTTCTGGGCTGCAGTCGTAAGCGGCACGTTCCGCATATTCATAATGCCCACCTGGGACGGTGGCAGCTCTACGTCCAGTTTGATTTCAAACAGCGAGCCGTCCTCCAGTTCCTTCGACACGAACTCCCGGGCCACATAAGAAATTCCCAGTCCTTTGCGCGCCAATTCGATCAGCAGGTCGACGCTGCCAACCTCAATTTCAGGCTTCAGCTCGTAGCCATATTCATAGAACAGCTCGGTGATCGCCATGCGGGCGCGGCTGTTGCGCGAGAACAAGATCAGCGGGTGCTCCAGCAGCGTTTCCAGCGAAATCACTTTGTCCTTGAGATTGGCATAGGCACAGCCGGCCACAAAGCAGTCCTGCAGCTGAATGCCCTCCCGCACCTCGATATGCGGATCGACGATCGGCATCCGGGCTACGCCCAGGTCGATCTTCCCCTCCTTCAAGAAACCCATGATCTCCGGAGTTGTCCCGTGAAGCAGCTGAATCCCGACGTCCGGATACCGTCGATGAAAATCCTCCAAATACGGAAGCAAGTAATGCTTAAACAACGAGTCACTGCCGCCGATCCGCAGAACACCGGTCTCGAGGTTTTTGAGCTCGGCCATCTTTTTCTCCGCCAGGGAGATCAAGATCTGCGATTGCTCGATATACGAGTACAAGATCGCGCCCTCCTGCGTCAGCGACACTCCTTTGGAGTTACGGTAAAACAACGAAAGGCCAAAGCTTTCCTCCAGCTGCTTGATGGCATGGCTGACGCTGGGCTGCGTCAGGAACAACGCATTGGCTGCTTGGGTTAAGCTGCCGGTTTTCGCTGCCCAATAAAACACTTTATATAGTTCATAATTGTTTGTCATAAACCTGGTCTATAGCTCCTGTCAAATATATTAATTTCACCTATGGTGATATTCGTATTATATTGGAGTCATTCCAAATAATCCATAGCTTAGAGGTTGGGAATGGGCAACATCCCGGATCCCACAAACAGAGAACCTGTATTCCATTAATGGATAAGAGAAAAGCTATGCTGAGAGGAGAGAACCTAGATGGATGCCAATACGTTTGTATTGTTTGGGGCAACTGGGGATCTAGCGAAACGCAAAATTTACCCTGCCTTGTTTAATTTGTTTTTGGATGGAAAGCTGCCGGAAGTTTTTAGCGTAATCGGCTTGGGCCGCAGAGAATGGTCCGATGAAACCTTTAAGGCAAACATCGAACGATCTCTGCACAGCTTTTCACGACGGGAAGCCAGCGATGCAGAGGCTGTGAACAAATTTCTCAGCTTCTTCCGCTATCATGTCCTGAACGTCGACCGCAAGGAAGACTATCAAAGCCTGCTGAAGCTCGTTGAAGAACGCGAACAGGCCCTAGGGGCGGAGCCCAATCGGTTATTTTATCTGTCGGTTGGTCCAGAGCTGTTCGAGACAATTGCAAACCATATTCAAGACAGCGGACTAGGCGACACGAAAGGCTGGAAACGGCTTGTCATTGAAAAACCGTTTGGCCGCGATCTCCAATCCGCCCGCGATTTCAATGCACAGCTTAGCAAAGCTTTTACCGAAGAGGAAATTTTCCGCATCGACCACTACCTCGGCAAACCGATGGTACAGAAGCTTCATCTGCTGCAGCAAACGAATCCGGTGCTCCAGGCTTCCTGGAATAACCGTTACATCGCAAACGTGCAAATTACGGCCAGCGAAACCGTTGGCGTTGAGGAAAGAGCCGGGTATTACGACCATTCCGGTGCCTTGCGCGATATGTTCCAGAATCATATGCTGCAGCTACTGATGATGCTTGCCGCCCATCTGCCGAAAGGCGACGATTCGGAGCAAGTGCGCTCGAAGAAGAAGCATGTGATGCAATCACTGGAGCCGCTGCTGCGTCAAGACGTCGCAACCCAAGTGGTCCGCGGTCAATATACAAGCGGGACCATTCAAGGGAAACCGGTTGTCGGTTATAAAGACGAAGCCGGGATCCCGCAGGATTCCCAAAACGATACCTTCATCGCAGCCAAACTGCAAATCGATGACGATTTCTGGCGCGGAATTCCGATTTACATCCGTACCGGCAAACGCATGAAGGAGAAAGCCACACGGATCGTCATTGAGTTCCGCGAGCCGGTGAAGCAAGTCTCCACAGCCAACAACGGCGGTAAACCGAATTTGCTCGTGTTCGAAATCAGCCCGAACGAGAGCATTTACCTGCGTCTGAATACGGAAGGCGAAGCTCAGCAACAGGATCTCACGAAGGTGCTGATCGGCTCCCATAAGAGCGGCAGTGAAGTGCCTGAAGCCTATGAGAACCTGATTTATGACGCACTTCGCGGCGACTCCTCCTTCTTTGCGCATTGGGATGAGGTCGAGTTGTCCTGGAAATGGGTGCAGCCAATCCTGGATGCTTACGCTGCGAATGAGGTGCCGTTATATCCATATCCGGCAGGCAGCTTCGGTCCGCAAGCGGCCTACGAGCTGCTGGCCAAAGACGGGTTCGAGTGGTGGTTCGACCGCGATAGCGAAGCGGCAACCTCCGCAGAGAGCACCGGTAACCCATCGTCTCAAGAATCCTTGTCCATCAAATAAGGGGGAATACGGAACTTTTTGCCCCTGATCGTTCAAATCTAAAATTTATAAATTTGGAGGGATTACGATGAAATTTTTTGTTGACACGGCCAATCTGGAAGACATTAAAAAAGCCCATAAAATCGGTGTCTTATCCGGGGTGACAACCAATCCTTCCCTCGTCGCCAAAGAAGGCGTCAAGTTCGAGGACCGCATTGAGGAAATCTTGAAGGCCGTCCCCGACGTGGAGTCCGTTTCGGCGGAAGTCACGCCGGATGCAGTCACAGCCGAAGAGATGATTGCCCAAGCGGAAGAGCTGATCAAAATCAACAACCATGATCCACGAATCACGATTAAGCTGCCAATGACGCTGGCAGGTCTCGAAGCAACCAAATATTTGGCGCAAAAAGGTGTCGAGACCAACGTCACCTTGATCTTTACGGTCAACCAGGCTTTACTGGCCGCTCGTGCAGGCGCTACTTATGTATCGCCGTTCCTCGGCCGCTTGGACGACATTTCCGAAGACGGCGTGCAGCTAGTATCGAAAGTTGCGGAGCTGTTCCGTGTGCATACCCTGGATACGCAAATCATCGCCGCTTCTGTCCGCCATCCGGATCACGTTACCCGCGTAGCTTTAGCTGGAGCGCATATCGCTACTATTCCGTTCGCGGTCATCGAACAACTGGCCAAACATCCGCTGACGGATCAAGGGCTGGAGAAGTTCGCGGCCGATTGGAAGAAATCCGTAAAATAAGAGCTTTACCTCATAGATTAGAGAGGATAGGTTTGGAGGTAGGTATATATGAAAAAACAACAAATCGGCGTGATTGGTCTCGCCGTCATGGGCAAGAACCTCGCGCTTAACATCGAAAGCAAAGGCTTCTCCGTTGCATTGTATAATCGTTCGCCTGAGAAAACCAAAGAACTGCTGGAGGAAGCGCCGGGCAAAAATTTCGTTGGCACCTACAGCATCGAGGAATTTGTGCAATCGCTGGAAACGCCGCGTAAAATTCTAATTATGGTGAAAGCCGGCAAGCCAACCGACGACACGATCAACCAACTGGTCCCTTACCTTGAGAAAGGGGACATCTTGATCGACGGCGGGAACGCCCACTTCCCGGACACCCAGCGCCGCAACAAGCTGCTGGAAGCCCAAGGCATCCGCTTTATCGGCGCCGGCGTATCCGGCGGCGAGGAAGGCGCGCTGAAAGGCCCGGCGATCATGCCTGGCGGCCAACGGGACGCCTACGAATTGGTTGAGCCAATCTTGACGGCGATTTCGGCCAAAGTGAACGGCGATCCCTGCTCCACCTACATCGGCCCGGACGGTGCCGGCCACTACGTGAAAATGGTTCACAACGGGATCGAGTACGGGGATATGCAGCTAATCGGCGAAGCGTACCATTTGTTGAAGGATGTGCTGGGGCTGAGCGTTGATGAACTGCACAAGATTTTTACGGAATGGAATAGCGGTGAGCTGGACAGCTACCTGATCGAAATCACGGCAGACATCTTTGGCAAGAAGGATCCAGCTACCGGCAAACCGATGGTGGACGTGATCCTGGACTCCGCCGGCCAGAAAGGTACTGGCAAATGGACGAGCCAAAGCGCCCTCGATCTTGGCGTACCGCTGTCGATCATCACCGAGTCGGTGTTTGCCCGCTTCATCTCCGCAATGAAGAGCGAACGCGTGGCCGCCAGCAAACGGTTGAACGGTCCGGCCACCCAGCCGTATGACGGCGATAAGGAAGCATTCATTGAAGCGGTCCGCAAGGCGCTGTACGCCAGCAAGATCGCATCGTACGCCCAAGGCTTCGCGCAAATGCGTCTCGCTTCCGAGGAATATGGCTGGGATCTGAATTATGGCGCCATCGCCATGATCTTCCGCGGCGGTTGCATCATTCGGGCTCGCTTCCTGCAAAATATTAAAGATGCGTACGATCGCGACCCGAATCTGAAAAACCTGCTGCTCGACGATTACTTCAAGAATGTCGTCGAGAACTACCAAGACGCTTGGAGACAAGTGGTTGCCACTGCTGTAACCCGCGGCATTCCGGTACCGGCCTTCTCCTCCGCTCTGGCTTACTACGACAGCTACCGTTCCGAGCGGTTGCCTGCTAACCTGCTGCAAGCCCAACGCGACTACTTCGGCGCCCATACGTTCGAACGCGTTGACCAAGAAGGCACCTTCCATTTCCAATGGCTTGATAAATAAAGAATGAACTGAAGCCGCGAGGAGAACCTCGCGGCTTGTTTTATGCGCTCATCGCCCTCTTCTTATGGGTGAGGAACAGCCCGGGGATAAAAATCAGAATGAGGACGAGGGTGGAAACCAGGAATCCGGCGTGATAGCCCTTTAAGCTATTTGCCACCGTGGGTTGCAGGCCTTGGACGACTGTTGCAACAACAGTGGCGATCACCGCTGAGCCAAAGCTGGCACCCAGGTTCTCGATGATATTGATCCCAACGCCGGATTCCGAGAGCTGATGATCGTTTAGTCCCGTATAGGCGTCACTCGTTAACGGGAGATTAATGCCCCCGATGCTGGTTCCCCGAATAAACAAGACAAGGGAAATCCATACCATGCTCGTTTGATCAGTGATAAAGATCAGCGGAACGGACCCGATCAGCGATAGAATCAGGCTGACTATCACCACGTATTTCGCGCCAATCCGATCGATCATTTTGCCGATCAACGGACGGGTAACGAGCATCCCTAGGCCTTGGGGAATTAACGCAAGCGCAGCTTCAATGGCCGTGAAATGCCGGAAATTTTGAAAGAACAACGGCAAGATGAGCATCGGTCCCATAATGGCCATATTCGCCAGAAACAGTCCAACACTGGAAGCCAGAAAACTCCGATGCACAAACAGGTTCAAAGGGAGTACGGTTTGATTGTTCGTGAAACGGTTGTATGCGAAATAGATAACGGCTAAAGCAAGGCCGATGCCCACCCATAACAAAGTCTCGGGATTGTTAAACGAGGCATGGTCCGCCGCCTTTGTAATGCCATAGATCAAAGCAGCGCTCATGAAGGACAAGCAGGCGATCCCAATGACATCTAGTTTGCTGTCTCGGTTGAACGGCTCGAAGTTGGGGATTTTTCTCATCATCAGCGGTGCAGAGATCAGAACAATCAACACATTAATGAAAAAAATCCATTGCCAGGACGCCCATTGAACGATGAAGCCTCCGATGACCGGTCCCAGGATGGGGCCAAAAATCATCGGTGTGCTGACGATCGCCATCACTCGCCCCAGATAATCCGGCCCTGCGGTTTTGACTAGAAGCGTGAACATCAGCGTGGTAATGATCCCGGCGCTAAATCCTTGCACCAAGCGAAAAAATATAAAGCTGAAGACATTCCAACTGAAGCCGACAAAGACGGAGATAATGCCAAAAGCAACAACGGCGCCGACAAAAATCTTCTTCCCGTTAAATTGGTTCATCAGCCAGCCGGAGACCGGTACCGCCATCGCAAGGGCAAGCACATAACCAGTGATGGACCATTGAATAATATCCAGCGTCGTCTGAAAATCTTTGGTGAGGATATCGATCGCGATATTCACCATCGTTGAATCAAGCATAGGAGCAATGGCTCCAAGGGCAATTGCCCAGGCAGCCATGAGGATTTCTCTAGGTAACTCTCTTCCTTTCTCTTTTACGTTCTGCATGGGATTCTCCTCTCGGATGTTATTATAGTCATTTTGTTTCTGTGTCAACAAAAACATAACGTATTATTGTTTCCTTGTCAACAATTATCGAAACAAAAAAAAGCAGTCGCTCCTAATCGAGTGGACTGCCTGGAATTTAACTATGTGTTGTGCCAAATCACTTCCTGCTGATGTCGTGCAGGGAGATCCCTTGTTTCTTCATTTCCTCATCTAAGTGTCGGCTATATCGTTCAATAAAGTGCAGCATCTGATCAAATTGCTCCTCCGTCACCTGCTCAAATACGGCTTGATCGCGCGCTTGCAGTTCCTCATGCAACTCTTCGTGGATATCAAAAATGTTCTGACCTTGCGCGGTCAGTTTAAAATAGATTTCTTTCTTGTTGTCCGGCTTCTGATAGCTTTCGATCAGACCTTTGTCCATCAGCTTCTTCGTTAATTTCGTAATGGCTCCTCGCGTCATATAGAGGGTCTCAGCAAGCCGAGTCACATTGGGCTCCGCCTGCTTCCCAATCGCCTCGATACAATGGACTTCGGAAGGCTTAACCCCTTTCAGTCGGTCTTCTATTTTCATTTTATTGAGCCAGACCAGTTTATTAAATAAATTCCTGAATTCCAGGAGTACCTGTTCCTGCTTATTCATCGCCTGTCCTCCCGCCCGTTAGTACATTACCTCTATTATATTGAATTCTAGCACGGTGTTCCAAGCAAGCGAGCGCCTTCGCACGCGTCAAGGAGGAACTAGGCTCGCTGATGTCGAAGTCTACTTAAGCATTCTAGAACTTGCGAGGTGACTCGGCTTGACGATTCTTCACAATGATTGGGCCCCCTTCCTGGAGCCCGAATTCAAGAAACCGTACTATTTGCAGCTGCGCCAGTTTCTGGCGAATGAATACCGTACCCGAACGATTTATCCCGATATGTATGATATATTTAACGCGCTCCATTATACGTCCTTCGCCGACACCAAAGTGGTGATTCTCGGCCAGGATCCATACCACGGCCCAGGACAAGCACATGGGCTCAGCTTCTCCGTCAAACCGGGGGTCAAAGCTCCGCCTTCCCTGCAGAACATGTTCAAGGAACTGCGGGACGATTTGGGCTGCCGTATCCCTAACAACGGCTATTTGGTCCCATGGGCAAAGCAAGGCGTTCTGCTGCTCAACACCGTCCTGACCGTGCGGGCCGATACCCCGAACTCCCATAAGGACATCGGGTGGGAGACATTCACTGACAAGGTGATCGAAACGCTCAACCAGAAGCGGGAGCCGGTCGTGTTCCTGCTGTGGGGCAGCCATGCCCAGAAAAAAGCGGTCCTGATCACAAACCGCGAGCATCATTTGATCAAGTCACCGCACCCCAGCCCTTTGTCGGCTCATCGGGGATTTCTGGGCAGTCGGCCGTTTTCGCGGGCCAATCAATTTTTGCGCTCGAAAGGTTTAGCTGAAATCGATTGGCAGATTCCGGATTTGTAAGGAACTCAAACGATGCTGCGCACCAAGCCTCCGTCGATCCGCAATGCAGCCCCATTGATTGCCGAAGACAGCGGCCCGTCCGCAGCGAGATTCCAGTAACCGACGCCCAAGCATCGCATACGGTATAGGAAGAAGCCTAAACGAAAGGGGAAGTTCTATTGTTTAACTCCCATTATTATCGGCAATGCCCCGCAGAGCACTACCCCTACACGGTGCAGCCTGGGGATACGCTGAACATCATCGCGTTCCGGCTGGAATCAAGCGTCACGCGCATCTTAGCCGCGAACCCGGGCCTTGACCCGAACAACCTGCAAATCGGCCAGGTGATCTGCATCCCCTCCTGCCCGCCGAATCATGTGTCCCGCATCATCGAACGCGGCGATACGCTGTATCAGATCGCGCAGGAATACGGCGTTACCGTCGCCAGCATCCTGGAAGCGAACCCGGGAGTGGATCCGAACTCGCTGCGGGTGGGACAACGGCTCTGCATCCCGCAGATTGGCGGAGCTCCCGATGTGACCGGCCTGCGAGAAACGATCACCGCGATGCAAAGCGACATCAATATGCTAAAAGCGGATAGCAGCGTCCAGAAAACGCATGAGAGCAACTATGGCAACTCCACGCAGACGACCCGTGTTTCCCCCCGCGAGATCCGGTTTGAGATTGTGCCGGTAACGTTTGCCGGCGCGTACCGCGGTCATTTTACCGCCAGCCGCCGTTACCCTTACTACGTCGATGCCTCCATGGGCGGGAGACGCACGATCAACGTCAAGGATAACTTTGGGGTTTGGCATTCCTTCAATTACAAGGAGCAAACGCCGCGATCCTGATCGATGCCCGCACGAATGGGGACAAAAAAAGGCGGAGCCCAGATCTACATCCAGGTTCCGCCGCTATCTCCATTTGACTCGTCTTACCCTTCCCGATTTAACGTCCGCTTCAGGAACTCTCTCGTCCGCTCCTGCTTCGGTGCATTAAAGATCTGCTCTGGCGTTCCCTCTTCGGCGATGACCCCCTGGTCCATAAACACGACCCGATCGGACACCTCCCGAGCGAACTCCATCTCGTGGGTAACGACGATCATCGTTAGTCCAGAGTAGGCCAGCTCCTTCATAACCTTCAGCACCTCGCCCACCATCTCGGGATCCAGCGCCGAGGTCGGCTCGTCGAACAGCAGTACGTCCGGGTCCATCGACAAGGCGCGGGCGATGGCTACCCGCTGCTTTTGTCCGCCGGAGAGCTGTTTCGGTTTGGCATGAATGTATTGCTCCATCCCGACATCCCGCAAATATTTCATCGCGATTTCAGTCGCTTCTTCCTTGGAGCGCTTCAGCACCTTGACTTGTCCCACGACGCAGTTGCTCAGCGCGTCATGATTGTTGAACAGGTTAAACTGCTGAAACACCATCCCCAAATGCCGGCGGTACAACGAGGCCTTCTGCAGATCCTCCAAAATATTGTTGCCATTGTAGATAATCTCCCCGCCGCTCGGCTTCTCCAACAGATTGATGCAGCGGAGCAGCGTGGATTTGCCGGAACCGGAGGAGCCGATGATGCTGACGACTTCTCCTTTGCTGACCGACAGATTGATATCCTTAAGCACCTCGTGGGTACCAAAAAATTTGCTCAAATGCCGAATTTCGATTACCTTGTCCATCCTCACTCCTGCTTTCTGCTAGCGCTGCAGCGTATAGCTTTCGGGGCCGTCCAGCCTTTTTTCGATACGCTGTAAAATTTTCGTTACGGTTAACGTCATGATCAAATACAACACGCTGGCCACAAAGAACGATTCAAAGTACCGGAAGTTGTTCCCGGCAATCGACTTGGTCATAAAGTACAGTTCCGACACGGAAATGACGTTCAGCACCGAGGTATCCTTGATGTTAATAATAAATTGATTGCCCGTCGCCGGCAAAATATGGCGAATGACCTGCGGCAGCACCACGTTGCGCATCGTCTGCCAATGGGTCATCCCAATCGCATGGGCGGCTTCAAATTGCCCTTTGTCCACCGAATAGATGCCCCCGCGCACGATCTCGGCCATATAAGCTCCCGTATTAATGGAAACGATGAAGATCGCCGCAAACGTCCGGTCCATATCGTAATTGAACAGCAGGGACGATCCGTAAAAAATCGCCATCGCCTGAACGATCATCGGCGTTCCCCGGAAGCATTCAATGTAAATGGTCAGCAGGCCGTTAACGATCTTCAGCAGCCAGTGTTTGAGCCCGCGTTCCGGCACCGGAATGGTTCGGATCACGCCGGCCAGCAGACCAATCGCCGCACCGATCATCGTGCCGATGAGCGATATATATAACGTTACCCCGGCTCCACGCAAAAACATGGGCCAGTTATCGGTAATAATTTGGATGATCCACTCGTAAGTCATTTGATTTCCTCCCGCACCGCATAAAACCGACTGCAATCCCATTGCAGCCGGCTTATGTCCCGTGCTTTATTTAGTTCGCTGCAGGTTGGTTTTTAACCGCATCGTTCATAATCGCGGACCGTTCATCTTCGGAAATGCCCGCGAGAATTTCGTTGATTTTCGCCGTCAAGTCGCTGCCCTTCTCGAGCCCAACCGCGATGGCGGTGTCATCATCCGAGGTGGTGAAGCCGTCCTGGAATTCCACGTAAGCGAAATTGTCATTCGCGGTTGCGGCGCTGACGCCTTCCGGAAGCTCGGATACATAACCGTCAATCGTTCCGGATTCCAAGGCCACGCGCATTGCCGGGAAGTTATCCATCGCCGGTTGCTTGTTCACCCCGTTGATTTGGTCGATCACGGAATAGTGGAACGTATTCAGTTGGGCCGTAATTTTCGCGCCGCTGAAATCTTGGATCGAGGTAGCTCCTTCATAAGGGCCTCCCTTTTTCACCACCATAATCAGGTTCGATTTATAGTAGTTATCCGAGAAATCAATCGTCTTCTTACGCTCTTCGGTCGGGGACATCCCGGCAATAATGGCATCGATCTTACCGGAGGTCAACGCCGGAACCAGACCGTCCCATTCCGTCTTGACGATCACCAGCTTCTTGCCGAGGCCGTCGGCAATCTTCTTGGCGATTTCCACATCGTAGCCGCCCGCGTATTCGGAGCTGCCGTCAATCGGAACCGCGCCGTTGGAATCATCGTTTTGCGTCCAGTTAAACGGAGCGTACCCCGCTTCGAGCCCTACTTTAAACGTATTATCGTCTTTGCCGCCGGAGGAAGAGCCGCACCCTGCAAGGATCAGCACCGCCGACAATAACATGAGGATGGATAACGACCAGGTTTTTCTCATTTTTCTTCACTCTCCATACAAAATAATGAATCGATAAAAACAGAAACAAAAAAACGACTTCGGATACACACCGAGGCCGTTTGATGGGTTCATTTCCGTCCTGACACCCACTTTCCCCTCGACGAGATAGCGCAACTTGATAGATCGGGTCATCTACCAAGACAGTCCTGCAGCTATTAACTGCAGGCCCAGCAGCATACAGTGAGCCTGTATACCGCTTCGGCGACATTTCCTTCTCCCCGGGCTCATCGCCTGCTCAAGCTCCACCGAAGACTGTTAAATATCGCGCCTCTACCCCACCATTGCTAGAAAGTGAGGTCTAATTCAATTTGATTGTAGGATACAATATGAATGCTATTTCTGTCAAACTAACATAAGGTGGGAATCATAGGGAAGGAAGACATCTCCAGCAGATTCGATTCAGGACCCGAAAGACTAGACATCGATTCACCAGATGGGGATACAGCAGCAGCGGAACGTTTTATTTCCAGAAGAAAAGGGAATAACCAATAGGGTATACCTATGCTAAGGGGGATCTCTCATGAAGTTGACGCCGGAGCAGCGCATTCAGCTGCATGAGTTCAACAACCTGACCAAAACGTTAAGCTTTAATATGTACGATGTCTGTTACACCCGGACCAAACAGGAACGCGAAGCCTATATCGCCTATATCGACGACCAGTACAATTCCGACCGCCTGACGAAAATTCTCAGCACCGTCTCCGAAATTATTGGCGCTCATATTTTGAATATCGCGAACCAGGATTACGTTCCGCAGGGGGCCAGTGTAACAATGCTGATTTCTGAAGGCCCCGTGGTGGAGGTGCCCACCGAGTCGTTTGACGAATCGCCCGGACCGCTGCCAGAATCTGTGGTGATACAGCTCGACAAAAGCCACATCACCGTCCACACGTATCCTGAATACGATCCGAAAGAGAGCATCAGCACGTTCCGCGCCGACATCGACGTTTCGACCTGCGGGGAGATCTCGCCGCTGAAGGCGCTAAACTACCTGATCCATTCCTTCGAGGCGGACATCATGACCATCGATTACCGCGTGCGCGGTTTTACCCGCGACATTAACGGCCACAAGCTGTTCATCGACCACGATATCAGCTCGATCCAGAACTATATTCCCGATGAAGTGATCGAGAAGTATCAGATGATTGATGTTAATGTGTACCCGGAGCATATTTTTCACACGAAATGCAAGTTGAAGCAATTTGATTTAAACAACTATCTGTTTGGGTACACGAAGGACGATCTGTCTCCCGCAGAGCAAAAGCAGATTACCGAGATGCTGGTCACCGAAATGGATGAAATCTTCTATGGTAAAAACATTCGATAAAAAAGCAGCCCTTGCCTAATGTGGCTTTGGGCTGCTTTGCTTATGGAGCACATATCGTATCCAGTGAAGTTACTCGTTTAACGCAGCTTTCAAAGCTTCAAGATTTTGACGCATCAGCGACAGATAGTCCCGGCCAGCTGCTTCGTCTTCGGCCGTCAGTCCTTCGATCGGGTTCAGGACCGCTGTCTTCGCTCCAATTTCCCGGGCAATCGTCTCGGCTACTTTGGAAGAAACCAACGTCTCGAAGAAAATCGTCTTCACCTGATGCTCCTTGGCGAACTTCACGATCTCCGTCATCTGCACCGCTGACGGCTCCTGGTCAGGGGATAACCCGGCGATCGGCACTTGAGTCAGCCCGTACTCCTGAGCCAAATAACCAAATGCCGCATGTTGTGTGATAAAATCCTTGCGTTTCGCATTAGCGAACGCGTTGGCGAAATCTTGATCCAATTGCTCTAGCTGGGCAACGTATGCGTCGGCGTTTTGCTTATAGTTCGCGGCGTTCTCCGGGTCAGCCTTCGCCAAGGCGGCTTCAATGTTGCGAACCTCTTGGACTGCCAGCGCCGGTGACAACCAAACATGCGGGTCCAGCCCGCCGTGATCGTGGCCATGATCATGATCGGAGTCGTGAGCGGCTTCTCCAGCTTCGGCTTCATGATCTGCGTCGTGATCCGCAGCGTGATCTGCGTCATGCTCATCCCCGTCGGCATGCTCTTCTTCGGCTGCATGCTCCTCGTCATGCCCATGCTCCTCTTCTTCTCCGCCTTCCATCAGCGTAATCCCTTCACTGGTCTCAATGATCTCCGGCTTGCCGCCGGATGCAGAGGCCTCCACCTGCTCCAGCCAGCTTTCCATTCCGGCACCGTTTACGATAAGCAGATCGGATTCCGTCAGCTTCCGAATATCCTGAGGACTAGGCTCCCAATCGTGGGGTTCCACACCGCCGGGAACGAGCAACTCCACCGTCGCCAGATCGCCAGCCACCTGCTTCGTAAATTCGTAGATCGGGTAAAAGCTCGTTTGAATCCGCAACGGCTGTTTCGCATTCACCGCTTCGTTATTGCCTGCTGTCTTCTCTGCGGCATTCGCCGAATTGGCAGCATTCCCTGCGGGCTGTCCACCCCCGCCGCAACCGGCGATCACCAGCATCAAGCTCAGGGCCGCCGCAGTGGCGAACCTTTTCACATATTGTAAATTCATTCTCATCTCTCCCTTTGATTCCAC
The DNA here is from genome assembly GCF_025151705.1 of Paenibacillus sp. p3-SID1389. Taxonomy (NCBI): domain Bacteria; kingdom Bacillati; phylum Bacillota; class Bacilli; order Caryophanales; family Paenibacillaceae; genus Paenibacillus; species Paenibacillus sp. p3-SID1389. Next base: position 34,531 of record NZ_JALXVO010000002.1, read on the forward strand.
ACTAAATTCTTCCGCCTTCTTCCGACGGCAAGGTTATAGACTCCCCTTGGCTTCTCGCCGCCTGCCTCACGCTGCGCCCGTTCCTCCGAGCTAGGGATCCCCGTACCTTCTGCCCCGCGATGCCGGCTAATAAAAACAGCAGCAAAATCAACGCAATCGTCCCGCCGGGCGGCATATCCAAGTAATACGAAGCGGTTAGCCCGCTGAAGATCCCCGTTAGGCCGGAGGCAACTGCGATGACAATCGCTGCCGCAAACCCGCGGGCCAACCGCAGCGCCAGCGAGGCTGGCAACACGATCAGCGAGGACACCAACAGCACGCCAACAATTGGGATCGCCGCCGCCACCGCCATGCCGGTAAACACCGCGAAGGAGAACGACAGCCACTTCACCGGGATCCCGCTGATTCGAGCGGTTTCTTCGTCAAAAGTCAGGCTGTACAGCGGTCTTCGCAGCACGATGAAATACGCGGCGCCTAGCAAAGCGACGCCAGCCATCAACACCAGTTGTGTGTCGCTCACCGCGACGATCGAGCCAAACAGGTACGCGCTGAAGCTTTGGCTCAGGTTGCTTCGTAAGCTCATCAGCACGACGGCGAGTGCCAGCCCCGAAGTCATGACGATCGCAACCGGCATCTCGCTATACGCTCGGTAGCTCCGACGCAACTGCTCGATGAGCAGCCCGCCGAGGATGGCAGCGACAAAGCCGGCCAAGGCCGGGTTCCAGCCCAGCACAGCCCCGAGGGCTACACCAGCCAGCGAAACGTGGGACAACGTATCGGCCATCAGCGCCTGGCGCCGCAACATCAGGAAGACGCCGATGACCGGGGCGATGCTGCCGATCAAAGCGCCGGCCCAAAACGCACGCTGCATGAACGCGTAGTCAAGCATTGCCATTCCTCGCTTTCCTGTTGCTCCAGGGATATGATGCGGTCCAGATACGCCTCCGCTTCCTCCGGGCCGTGGGTCACCATGATCACCGTCAATCCGTGTTGGTCCGTCATGTGCCGCAGCAGCTGATAAAATCCTTGGCGGCTTTGCCGGTCCATGCCCGTCGTGGGTTCATCCAGAACCAGCACCCGAGGCTGCCCGGCCAAGGCTCGAGCAATGCAAATCCGCTGCTTCTGTCCGCCTGACAGCTCGCCGATTTTCCGGTATCGTTGCTCCCACATCCCCACTTGCTTCAAGCTGCGTTCGACGATCTGCTGCTCCTCTGCACCAAACCGGCGAAACAAACCGAGCCGGGGATAACACCCCGACTTCACCAGCTCCAGCACCCGGCTAGGGAACCCGCTGTTAAACGCGGCGACTTGCTGCGGGACGTAACCTACGTTCAGCCGGCCCTCCACCAACGCTTCCTCGTTGATTTTCACGCTCCCGCTCCACGGCTTCAGCAGACCGAGCAACAGCTTGAGCAGCGTCGTCTTGGCCGCACCGTTAGGTCCGGTAATGCCAACGAACTCGCCGGCATGGATTTCGAGGGACACCCCGTCAATGACCGGTTTGTCGCCATACCCAAACACGACGTTTTCCATCGAGGATAAAATCATGTTACCCCTTCTTCTCTAAAGCGTAATTTTTACGATTAACAAAGACGACAAATCGCCCTCCAACGGTACCAACTCTCCCAAGCTCAATTAGCGCGTCTCCCGATGAATCGTGTATTTACGCAGCCGAGGCGAGTATTTCCGCAGTTCCAGACGTTCGGGATGGGTCTTTTTATTTTTGGTTGTCGTATAGTTTCGATCCCCGCACTCCGTACAAGCTAATGTGATGACCACTCGCATGTCTATTCCTCCTCAAAAATTAGTCTTTAGTTGGCGCCCGCCAGCTCTTCCGCCGAAATCCACGGCAGCGGATTGGGGAAGTTCGCCCAATTCATCTGCATCTCTTCGTCGCTTAACAAGCAAGCATTAAGCTCCCGTTCAATCCCGGCGCGATCCATTCCAATGCCGATAAACACCAGTTCATTGATCCGGTCGCCCGTCACATCGTCCCATTTACGCCGCAGCTCCGGCTCTTCGTTAAACAGCTCCTCCCGCTCACGATCAGACAGTGAGGCTAGCCAATAACCAGCCGGACCAAATTGAATCGACGGCCCGGCCTGACTCAAATTCGCCGCCATATCGGACTCCGTTGCGATCCAAACGAGCCCTTTCGCCCGCACCACTTCCTCTGGCCACTGGCTCATAAACTGCGCCAATCGCTCTGGATGAAACGGCCGTCTCCGCCGGTACACAAACGAACCGATACCGTATTCCTCCGTTTCCGGCGTATGGTTTTCCAACTCCAGTTCCCGGATCCATCCGGCCGATTGGCTGGCTTTCTCGAAATCGAACAAGCCTGTGTTCAAAATTTCCTGCGGATCCACGCAGCCCATCGTGGAGCGGATAAACTTGGCGGTTGGCTGCAGTTTACGCAGGACACCCTCCAGTTCCTTCAACTCCTCCTCGTCTACCAGGTCGCATTTATTCAAAATGAAAATGTCGCAGGTCTCGATTTGATCGATCAACAAATCAACCACATCGCGATTGTCGCCTTCTCCTGCTTGCTGCCCTCGTTCCAGAAGTGTCTCTCCGGAGGAGAAATCATGCCAGAACCGGTAGGCGTCCACTACGGTAACCAGGCAGTCCAGCTTGGCGATCCCCGTCAAATCAATCCCTGTCTCGGCATCCGCATAAGTAAACGTTTGGGCGATTGGTACCGGTTCACTGATCCCTGTTGACTCGATTAATATGTAATCGAACCGCCCCTCCGCTGCCAGCTTCTGCACCTCTCTGAGCAAATCCTCGCGCAGCGTACAGCAAATGCAGCCGTTCGACAACTCCACCAGCTTCTCTTCCGTGCGTGACAAACTCCCGCCGGCGCTGATCAGCTCCGCATCGACGTTAATCTCGCTCATATCATTGACGATCACCGCCACCTTCAGCCCCTGGCGATTGCTCAAGACGTGGTTCAGCAGCGTTGTTTTGCCCGAACCCAAATATCCACACAGCACCGTAACGGGAATCGGGCGCGCAATATGTTCATTCATTTCGTTTCATCCCCTTTCGTATGCAAGACCAGATGCCCGCTCTGGTTTATTCGTAATTATTACGATTAACAATCAATACTATATCTTCCTTCCCTGGGCTTTGTCAACTATCGATACGAATCTGCGAACGAATCTATCAACTTCGTTCTGAAACGCCTTGGAAAATAATAGTATAATACTGCACTAGATCCTGATTTTGTCTAAAAGGAGTACGCCATGAATAAACAAGCCATCACCCGAATGCTGCCGATTCTTGTGCCGGCCGCTTTCGCGCTCGCCTGCCTGACGGTCCTATACCCGTCGCTGATTCGACAGGTCCCGCTTGACGAGCTGCAAACGTTCAAAACCAGCTTTCTCAGCATCTTGCTGGAAGCGCTGCCTTTCGTGCTGATCGGAGCGCGTTTGGGCTCGTGGTCACCTCCGACCAGCCGCTTGTTGAGCTGACTAAAGACAGCTGGCTTGAGGTGGAAGGAACCATTGAGCCGCAAACGCGGGAGGGCAAGGCGATCCTTACCGTTAACGCGGAGCGCATCCGAGAAATTCCAAGATCACAAACGACCCTACGTCTATCCTAGCGAGGATTCGGTGAAAGCATGGGAGGATCTGTCGGGGATGGAAAACTAGCGGATATAGGCGTCTACGCCGTTATCATCCGGGCCTGGAGCGCCGCTGCGGACGATCTCCACATACACACGGTTGGGCACACAGATGATCGTCTCGCCGGGCCGGGAGATGAAGCCCATCTGCATGGAGATTTTTTTCGGGCAGTCGGCGTACATCATTTGGATCCCCCCGTCAAAGACCTTTAGCGTATTGTTCCCGTATTTCGAGTGGATTTCGATGGTCTCCTCCCCGACGTCCAAGGGGACGCTGCGGTAGGATTTGCCGTCCACCTGGATTTCGGCGCGAAGCGTTGCCGGATCTACCGTCTCCCGGCTTTCCAGCACCTGGCGCAGGAAGAGCCACGTCGAACCCAACAAGACCAGAACAACGATCAGCAGGACGTCGCCCCGTTTCATTTTTAGCATATCGATCCATCCTATTCTTGGGTATTAAACGTAATCATTACGAATAAACATATCTTAGAAACTAGCGTTTTCTTTGTCAATGATCCACTTATCTCATGTTGATTGGCGATCTCCTTCCCGAGCGCATGATCGCGGAGGAATGGGCGTTGGCCATCCACCGGCAGATCTTGTAAGCTGGCTTGCCGGCTGGCGCTAGACATGAAAAAGCCGTTCTGGCGCATCGGCAAACGACGCGAGGAACGGCCCTCTTGGGTTGGTTGTTTTATTTTTGATATTGGCTGACGACAAGGTCCACAAGAATATCCAGCTGCTTCTCCAGATTCAGTCCGTCCACCATCCAGAACTCTTTGTAGTTCAGCAAGTACACGTGGTTATTTTTCACGGCAGGGATGTTCTTCCACACCGGTCCATTCATGACTTCCTCTGCGCGTTCCTTCCCGCCGTCCGGCTCATACACCGTCACGAACATATGGTCCGCAGCATATTCCGGAACGACCTCCAAAGAAATATCCGCGCCTGTGGTCGGGAATACCTCTTTCTCGATCTTCTCCTGCGGCTTCAAGCCAAACATTTCGTACAGGTTATAGCCGGCATCCCGGGTTTTTGGCCATACCCAGAAGTTCTTCGCCCAGATCGAATACGTGCCGACAGTTTCATCGGGTCCGATCACCTCACTGAGCTTGGCTTTGGCCTCCTCGGCTTTTTGCTTATACCGGGTAATAAATTCCTCCGCCTGTTGCTCACGGCCCAGCATTTCACCCACCGTCTTCACTTCCTCCAGCGGGTCAATTCCCTCCCAGCCTGTGGTGGCCAGGGTGACAACCGGACCAATTTTCTTTAATTGCTCAACGATATCGGCCGGTGTATAGGTCGGGACAATAATCAGGTCCGGCTGAAGCTCCAGCACTTTCTCTACTGAGATATCACCGACGCTTTCCACGCCTTCCAGTTCCTTATTCAGCAGAACCGAGTTTTCCAGAGCAAGCGAGCCCGCCCCAACCGGCTTCACGCCGAGAGCCAGCAGATCACCCAGATGCGTAATGGATACAATCCGCTGCGGATTGGTTGGAATCTCAACCTCTTGCCCGGTATAGTCCTTGTAAACCTTCGTTGCCGCTTGTCCTTCGGCGGAATCGTTGGTTCCGTTGCCGGATTGCGCGCTTCCCGCTGCATTATGGTTCGACGCCGCCGCATCGTTTGCCGTATTGCCGCCGTTTTGGCCGCAAGCCGCAAGCACAACTGTCAGCAACAGAACCGTTGCCACCACAAGAAATCGATGTTTGAACACCTTCATTTGTATTGCTCCCCCATTTTCTACTGATAATGATTATCATTATACACAGGCTAGGACAATTAATCAATCGTCAGCCCAAAATAAAGGACCTTCCCTTTGCCATCATCAGGATAGCTTGGGAAGGTCCCTCCATTATCGTTTTGATTGCACCGCTTATTCTCTAACGATAGTGATCCAACCGTCAGCGTCGAAGTCTACGGATGCGCTAAGCGCCTCTGCCAGGAATCGGAGCGGCACGTAAGTCAACCCGTCCTTATGGACAAAGGCTGGCTGGCTCAGCGTTACCACCTTGCCATCCACCGCCGCTTTCTTCGAGCCGACCTTGAGAACGATCTCCTTGCCGGTCAGGTCATCGATCACGACAATCTGGCCAGACCCCGGCGTCCACTTCACTTCGGCGTCTAACTGCTCAGCCAAGTAACGCAACTGTACAAAGGAGATGCCGTTCTTCGTGATCAATCCATAGTAGTCGCTTTGGGTATCGAGCACAAGCTGTCTATGGGTCAAATTAAGGTCTTCTTTGAGCAATTTGTACAGCGGAGCGGAACCCTGGAAATTGCGCAAAATTTGCCCTGGGGTCAACTCCGTTTCCGTCACGTCGATAACACCGACACTCGTATCCACTTGATCCGCGGTTACTGTCCCGCCGATGTTCCACATTTCGCTGTCGCTGCGCACCTTAATCGCAGAGATCGGAAGCTCCTCGGAAGCTGGAAGCGCAATGTTCAAATCCATCGACTGCTTGCGGATGTTCAGCTTGCCGTCAAAATACAGGTCCAGCTTCAACACCGTATCCTTGCCGAATACCGTCGCCAGCTCCGGCGTATTCTCGAACAATTCGTCTACCGTTTCGTCGTAAGAGGCCAGCAGCTCTTCAATACCTTGCTGAAGCTTTTACAGTTCATCCACGGCTTCCTTCTTCGCTTCCTGCGCCTGCTCCGGCGTGATTTCGGCATCCTCTTCGTCCCCCGGCAGTTTCAGGAACGGCATCAGCAGAACGTAATAATCCCCAATCAGGTCTCTGAGCCCTTGCTCATCCTTCACCGCGCTGGCGAGGAACGGCTTAATCAGCCCAAACAGCTCGTCGCCGCGCACTTCCGCATGCAGGTTCGTCAAGCTCAACGTCTCCCCGTTTACCTGCGAGGAAGTTTGCTTCACGGTCAATACCGAAGGGTTCGGGAAATGCTTCAGCACGAATTCCGCCAGTTTGACGGTCAGCTCCTGCGCCCCGGCTTCCAATTCGCTCGTGTCAGGCAGCGTCACGCCCTCAATGGACTGAGGTATGTACAACGGCTGCTTCGCGCCTTCAACCTGCAGCGCAATCCCCTTGTCGTCCATGAAGAAGAGGAACGGAATCTTCTCTCCCTTCAAGCCGACGGAGCCTTTCATCGAAATATGTTTGGTATCCTGCACCTTTGCACTATCGATATTCAGAGAGAAAGAATTAATAAGATCAATTGCTTTTTGGTCCTCCGCAGTCAGCTTGGCCGATTCAGCCGGAACAACTTCGACGGTAACCGTCTGTTTCGACTCACTGCTCGTCGTCTTTGCGCTGTTGGCCAGCGCTTTGGCCACGTCAAACCCGCCGACCGCCTGGCATCCCGTGAGCGCTACCAGCAGGTAAGGAAAGATATTTGCTGGAAGGAAATCAGTTATGGCATGAAGATGAGAACGGAAGGTATGTCGACCGAGCACAGGAAATGGGCATTCAGCAATCGGGATGGGCCTGGGGAGCTCGCTTCTTCGATGCGGATAACAGCGGAAATATGAGCTTGATGGTGACGAACGGTTTTATATCGGCAGATGAGGAGGAGGAGTACTGGTTCGACATGGGGACGCTTGCGACTACGCCAGGTTATATCGTCGAGGATGCGGCCAGTTGGCCTGCATTTCATAACAAAAGCATGTCGGGCTATGAATCCAAGCCCTTATTCTTGAATGATGGCAACGTGTTCACCGACGTGTCCAAGGATGTTGGCATTACCTTTACGGATGACAGCCGGGGCGTGGCAGCTGTCGATCTGTTCAACCGCGGTGTCAACGATCTTGTGTTCGCGAATCAGGGTGCTAAAACGAAGGTATACAAGAGTGAGGTCAGCAATGGGCATCATTGGATCAAGCTGGATCTGATCGGTACCTTTCCGAGCAATCGTGACGCAGTTCAGGAGTCCGTTGATTGAATAAAAGAAGCGGAAGGTTCGATAGGCTTAGCGGGGCGCATTTATGGCGCTCCTATTTTTTCGAAATAAAAGGATTTTATATTTTTTCACATAATTATATTAAGATATCAGAATCTGGGAGGTATTTCGATGGAAAGAAGACATGAGGTATTGTTTGAGCAGCTGCATACATACCGCAGAGAGCTGTTGAAGGTGGTTGAAGACGTGTCGGAAGACGAGGCTGACATTGTACCGGATGGTTTCAACAACAATATCAGATGGAATCTGGGGCATGTGGTTCTGGATCAGTATTTATGGATACGCGTGCTTACGAAAGAGGATATGCCGGTCCCGATGAGCTTTAATCAATGGTTCGGTTACGGAACGAACCCATCGCATTTTACGGACGAAACCCCGTCATTGTCAGAATTGATATCACTGCTTCAGGAGCAGCCTCGCTTCATAGAGCAGCAGTACCGGGATCGGCTGGAGGAGGAGTATCCGCCAACGGATATGGGGATGCATACCCTTGAGCAGGTACTTGTGAGAACGATCTTCCATGAAGGACTTCATATGGGCGCCATTCAGGCCATCAAAAGACAGGCTGCAAACCGCTATCGGTGAGTTTCGCTCGTTTGTGAACCAAATTAGCTCAATTTCATTAAAAATAGTACACCCGACCCTCCCTTCCGTGTCAACTCATTTAAAAATGTTACCGAAGGATAGTGGTTCACTCACGTAATTTTGTTACCCAGTGGAGGCAGACGTTACGGGTTGGCAACCCAGCACCTTCACGGCATTATCAAGGATTACAGATTTTTCATTTCGCGATTTCGCTCTCTTGTATTGATCAGCCAAGGTACGGATTACTTCACGTCGTGTTTTCATGCTCAGTTTCAAAACACATCCCTTCGGTAACATTTCGATGTGAGTGAACCGATGCCTCCTTAGTAACATTTTAACTGAGTGATCGCGCCTTCACTTCCCCTCTGCGCAAAATATGTTATAATGGGGTTTGTGCCTGGAGGCCCGCTCCCCAGTGCATAACGAAATTGAAGAAGAAATCCGTGCTTATTCCTACGGGAATACACGGGAGAGGTTCGAGAACTCCCTCTATAAAAAACTATAAATGCCCTGCCTTGATTCGGCGGGTTCTTCGCGCTCGCATGCCCGTTTGCTGAACGGCAACGGAGTCGCAGCGCCAAGGACACCCTGCCGGTCGAAATGGGCTTGTTTTTTTGTGACCAGTTCAAGAACTCTCTTTCTTCTATCACAATGGGCCGGGAACGAAGGATTCCTGCTTCACTATTAAAGAAGACGGAGGGTTTTTTTATGCTTAAAAAGGAAAAAGCGGTTGTTGTGTTCAGCGGCGGTCAAGACAGCACAACCTGTCTGTTCTGGGCGATCCAGCAATTCGGCGAGGTTGAGGCCGTGACGTTTGATTATGGCCAACGCCATAAGCTGGAGATCGAATGCGCGAAATCGATTACCGCCGAGCTTGGCATCAAGCATACCGTGTTAGACATGAGCCTGCTTGGCCAATTAACGGCCAACGCTTTGACGCGCAGCGACATTGCGATCGAGCATCAGGAGGGGGAGCTGCCAAGCACGTTTGTGGACGGCCGCAACCATCTCTTCCTCAGCTTTGCTGCCGTACTCGCCAAAGGCGTAGGTGCCAAGCATATCGTCACCGGCGTCTGCGAGACCGACTTCAGCGGTTATCCCGACTGCCGCGACGTGTTTGTGAAATCGCTGAACGTGACTTTGAATTTGGCGATGGATTACGAGTTTGTGATCCATACGCCGCTCATGTGGATCGACAAAGCAGAGACCTGGAAGCTAGCCGATGAGCTTGGAGCCTTTGATTTCGTGCGCGAACGGACGCTTACCTGCTACAACGGTATCATCGGCGATGGCTGCGGCGAATGCCCGGCCTGCAAGCTGAGAAAAGCTGGACTGGACAAATACTTGCTGGAACGCCAGGAGGCGAATTCACGATGAACCGGACACCGGGGGAATTTCGCATCGTTGAAGCGCTGCAGAAGCTGGACCAGGACATCCGCCGGGACCAGCTACGTTACCACCGCCGCCGGGTACTGGTGAGCAAGGAATTCACTTTTGATGCCGCGCACCACCTGCATGCGTATGACGGCAAATGCAAAAACCTGCACGGCCACACGTACAAAGTGGTGTTTGGCATCAGCGGCCGGCCGGATGAGATCGGCATGACCGTTGATTTTGGCACGATCAAGGAGATTTGGAAGAACGAAATTGAAGCTTATCTGGACCATCGTTACATTAATGAAACGCTGCCGCCGATGAATACCACCGCCGAAAATATGGTGGTGTGGCTGTTCGAGAAGATGGAGGAGGCGCTGCAATCGGAAGCTTATCGCAATCCGGTGCTGGAGGCCCGGACGGAGTTCGTCCGCCTCTATGAGACGCCAACCAGCTATGCGGAAGCGAGACGGGAGTGGATGCAGGATGAGTAAGGAAGCGACCACACAAGAGCACCGCGAGCTGCCGATCCCCGTCATGGAGATCTTTGGCCCCACCGTACAAGGCGAGGGTATGGTGATCGGACAGAAGACGATGTTCGTCCGCACCGCCGGCTGCGATTATCGCTGCTCTTGGTGCGACTCCGCCTTCACCTGGGACGGCAGCGCGAAGGAGATGATCCGCCGCCTGACCCCGGCGGAAATCCTTGGCGAGCTGCGCGACATCGGCGGCGACCGTTTCTCCCACGTCACCTTGTCCGGCGGCAACCCCGCCCTCCTGTCGCAGCTGGCCAGCTTGGTGGAGCTGCTTCACGCCGAAGGCATCACCGTCGCAGTCGAGACGCAAGGCTCGCGTTGGCAGGATTGGCTGGCCGAGGTCGACCAGGTGACTCTGTCGCCGAAGCCGCCAAGCTCGGGCATGGACACCAACTGGGACGTGCTGGACGATATCGTCGCTAGGCTGGCTGCCCGGCCTCACCCGCTCGCCGTCAGCTTGAAGGTCGTCGTGTTTGACGATGACGATCTGGCTTACGCCAAGCGGGTGCACACTCGCTACCCCAACGTGCCGATGTACGTGCAGGTGGGCAACCCGGACGTGAAGCGGATGGACATCCAGGAGCATGCGTCCGACCTGCTGCGCCGCTACGAAGCGCTCATCGACAAGGTAATGGCCACGCCGGACCTGAACAATGTCCGGGTGCTGCCGCAGCTCCACGCCCTCGTCTGGGGCAACAAACGCGGCGTGTAGCGGAAGTTCAAAAATCGGCTTTCGATCACGAGGCGAATTCGAGGGTGCAGGTTCGACGTCGAATCTTGAATTCAGCCGAGCCTTCCGTTGCTCACATAGCTCCTAGCTATGCTCCGCTACCCAGTCTCTAGCTTCATCCAACCTTCTCGGTGCTCCAAACCCGATTTTTGAACCTTCATTGAAACGGCAGTTCATCAATCGGCTTTCGATCACGAGGCGGATTCGAGGAGGCTGGTTCGGCATCGAATCTTGAATGCAGCCGAGACCTCCACCCCGCGGCTAACGGACACCAGAGACGTTATTTGAGGCTCCGAGGGAGCTTTCCAAATCTACCGGACTCAGTAGACCTTATTTTGATGTAAAACAGCACATCGGCTGCGATAAAAGCCAAATAAGGTCACTGGAGTCCGTTACAACAGGAAATGTCCGGGAAAAAGGCAAATAAGGGCTGTACGGTCCGCTAGATTGCTTTAATGAATATATCTATAAGGAGGGCTTCACATGGCCGGAAGAAAACCCGAAGAAATGCAAGACGTGACCCTGCTGGGCAACCAGGGCGTCAAATACCCTTTTGACTACGCGCCTGAGGTATTAGAGACCTTTGACAATAAACATCCGTACCGTGATTATTTTGTAAAATTCAACTGCCCGGAGTTTACCAGCCTTTGCCCGATCACCGGACAGCCTGACTTCGCCACCATCTACATCAGCTATATTCCCGATATCAAAATGGTGGAAAGCAAGTCGTTAAAGCTCTATCTGTTCAGCTTCCGCAACCATGGCGATTTCCATGAGGACTGTGTGAACATCATTATGAACGATTTGATCAAGCTCATGGATCCTAAGTACATCGAAGTCTGGGGCAAATTTACGCCGCGCGGCGGCATCTCCATCGATCCTTACTGCAACTATGGCCGTCCCGGCACCAAGTACGAAGCGATGGCGGAACATCGCCTGCTTAATCATGATATGTATCCGGAAAAAGTCGATAATCGCTAAATCCTTGTCTACGTGGTGTGCGTAACAATGGATCTATCCCCCTGAGAGAGGAGAACCTCATGAAACCAAAAGTGTTTATCTCCCGGCCGATCCCCCCGGAAGTCGAACATTATCTGGCCGAGCATTGTGAAATCCGCAAATGGGAAGGCGACGAACCGATCACCCGCGCCCAACTTCTAGCCAGCTTAAGCGACGTCGAGGGATTGTTGACCGCGGACCGCAGCATCAATCAGGAGCTGTTGGATCATGCCCCCAAATTAAAAGTTGTCAGCAATATCAGCGTTGGCTACAACAACTTTGATCTCGAGGCGATGAAAGCCCGCGGCGTGCTGGGAACCAACACCTCGGCCGTCCTGAACGACACCGTCGCCGACTTGATTTTCGCCCTGATGCTGGACGTCGCCCGCCGGGTATCGGAACTGGACCGATACGTGAAGGCAGGGAAATGGAAACGCGGTGACGGCCAAAACCTGTTTGGTCTCGACGTCCACCACAAGAAGCTTGGCATCATCGGGATGGGGGAAATCGGCGAAGCGGTGGCCCATCGGGGGCAATTCGGCTTTGGGATGCAGGTGCTGTATCACAACCGCAGCCGGAAACCGGAAGCCGAAGCTAGGCTGGGTGCCGTTTATTGCACCCTGGATGAGCTGCTGAAGGAAGCGGATTTTATCTTGCTGATCACGCCGCTCACACCGGAAACGCGCAAGCTGATCGGCGCTCGGGAATTTGCCTTGATGAAGCCGACGGCTGTGTTCGTAAACGCCTCCAGAGGGGCTACCGTTGACGAGCAGGCGCTGACCGCCGCTTTGCAGAACCGTCAAATCTACGGCGCGGGATTGGATGTGTTCGAGAAGGAACCGATCGATCCGGACCATCCGCTGCTGAAGCTGCCAAACGTAGTGACCTTGCCGCATATCGGATCAGCGACAGACCAAACTCGCCGGCAAATGGCGATGCGGGCCGCTGAAAACCTGGTGGCCGCCCTCGAAGGCCGAACGCCGCCAAGCTTGGTCAAAGAACTGCGGCCGGATGCACCAGACCAAAACTCAAATAGATAAACCTAAAAAAACTCCCCGGATACCGTCAGCGAAAATCGCACACGGTGCCCGGGGAGTTTCTTTTATTCCTCTTCGTTTAGCAAATCAACCGGATCGCGGTCCCCCAACCGTCCGGCCTCGGCATCTTTGAGCAGCCGCCGCAGCCAATTGAGCTCCGTCCGGGCATGCTCGTAACGTCCGACCATCAGGTGCAGCACGCTCCTTGGTACGATCCCCCGATGTTCTTCGTAAACCTGATAGCTCAAATTGACCTCATGCTCCGCTTTCCGAATCCGGTCCTGCAACATGTCGATCAGCTTCTCCCGGTCCCCATACCTGGCAAAGACCAAAGCAACATGCAGCGGATGATATCCGGACACTTCCTCCTGGAACCGATCGATCAGCAACTTCTGAAAATACTCCCGGCCCTTGTCCGTGATCCGATAGACCGTCTTGTCCGGACGGCCCTCGCCATAAATCGTCTCCACCGCCTCGATATGCCCCGATTTGGCCAACTGGTCGACGGCGTAATACAGCGAGCCGATTTTGAAATTGCCGTGCTGGTCGAGGAACCGATCCCGGATACGGATGAGCATCTCATAAGGATGCTGATCCTCCTCGAGCAGCAGACCCAAAATACAAAGACGGATCGCTAAAGCTTTCATTGCTGCTTACCCCCGCTGATTCGACGGCTTTAACGCCTTGCGCTCGATTCGGTCCTTCGGCATGGCGAGCACGACCAGCACTGCGCAAACGGTCGGAATGAGGGCCCACATAAACGTATGGGCGATCGAAATGGACAACGCCTCTGTAATTTTGTCCAAAATCGCCGGCGGAATCAGCGCTCTTTTCTCCGGACTCAGCGCTTCCCGGGTATCGCCGAAATTCCCGCCGCCTTGTCCCATTCCAGCAAACGCATCGGCCATGGCCCCCGACATCAGGTTGCGTTGCACGATACCAAAGATCGTAATCCCCAGCGTCATGCCCAGCGAACGGAGGAACGAGTTGGTTGATGTCGCCGCTCCGCGCTGTCGCATGTCAAAGTGATGCACGGACGCCATACTGAGCACCGAGAAGGAGAAGCCAACGCCAAAGCCGGTCAGGATGCTGTAAAGCGTAAGCAGCATGCGAGACGAATCATTCGTTAACGTGCTAAGCGCAAAGATACCGCCGACGAAGCAAACCACCGACAAGGCCATCACCGTGCGGTATGGTATGCGGGAAGCGAGCATCCCGCCCAGCATGCTGCCGACCACCGAACCGATCATCATCGGCATCAGAATAATGCCGGAGTTGGTCGCCGATCCGCCGTAGACGCCCTGCACGAAGATCGGGATATATACCGTAGCAACGATAAATACACTCCCGTAAAATAAAGCCAACAAACAACTTGTCGCGTAAAGCCGATTTTTAAACATATCAAACGATATGATTGGCTCTTGCGCTTTCGTTTCGAGCAGCAGGAACGCGGCAAACAACACGGCAAATCCCGCAAACAAGCCCAAAATCACGCTGGAATTCCATGCGTATTTCTCGCCGCCCAGCTCCAAGGCAAACATTAGGCACACCACAGCGCCAACCAAAGTAAATGCCCCGCCCCAGTCGATCTGCTGCTTCGCGTGCGTCAGCGACTCCTTGTAGTAGAGGATAATCAACACCAATGACACGATGCCGATCGGTACATTAATATAGAAAACCCAATGCCAACTTAGCGAGTCGGTGATAAACGCGCCCAACAATGGGCCAAAAATACTCGACGTGCCAAACACGGCACCCATGAGTCCGGTCATTTTCCCCCGCTGCTCCACTGGGAAGATATCGTAAATGATCGTAAACGCAATCGGCATCAGCGCTCCCCCGCCGATCCCCTGGATCGCGCGGAAAATACTCAGCTGCACGATGCTTCCGGCGATCCCGCACAACACAGAGCCAAGCAGGAACATGGCGATGCCAAATAAGAAGAAGCGTTTCCGGCCATACATATCCGACAGCTTGCCGAAAATCGGCGTCCCCGCCATCACCGTCACCATATAGGCCGAAGTCACCCAAACGAACTGCTCCATTCCGCCGAGATCGGCAACAATCGTCCCCATGGCCGTCGTCACGATCGTGTTGTCCATCGCCGACATCAGAATCCCCAGCATTAATCCGAACAAGATGAGCCGGGTAGAATTTTTCGTTGCAGTAGCCAACATCTTCTCTCCTTTGTTTCATATTCAAATTTGAATAATCTAACTTCTTCCTATTTTATTGAAAATATTTAAAAAGTAAACCTTTTACCTAAAAAAGCAATCCGTCCCGCCCTGGCCCGCCCGGCGCAACGATCCTAACTATCGTTCCTCCCCGCATTGGCCTATAATAGAACAAGAGACTGAACGAAAGGAAGTTTTTTGCAAAATGAATGATAAATGGACTGCATTAGAACGCAAAATGCGTGAATCCGGCGTCAACACGCTGCTGATCACTGATCCGAAGCATGTGTATTACCTTACCGGCTTTCTGAGCAATCCGCATGAACGCTTCCTCGGCGCCGTCCTTCAGGCGGGAAGCGAGCCTTTTCTGGTCGTCCCTGCGCTGGATGAAGAGGCAGCCCGCAAAGCCGCGGACTTAACGGAGATCATCACCCATAGCGATACGGACGACCCTTACGCCCTCTTGAAGCAACGCCTCGCGGGCTCGCTGGGTACGCTGGGCTTTGAGAAGGAGCAGGTCTCCGTGGCCAACTTCGAGCGAATGCAGGAGAAGCTCTCGTTCTCCGAATCTGTAGATGTTGGATCTTGGCTTCGGGACATGCGGGTGCGGAAAAGCCCAGAAGAAGTCAGCAAGATCAAGCACGCCGTACATCTGATCGAACAGGTGCTTAGCGAATCGCTGAAAAAAGCAACGGAAGGCGTAAGCGAAAACGAGCTTGTTGCGGAAGTCGAGTACCAAATCCGCAAGCTCGGCGCAGACGGGCCTTCCTTCGATTCCATGGTGCTGTCCGGCGAGAAAACTGCCCTGCCGCATGGCGTCCCCGGCGACCGACAAATCCGGCGCGGCGATCTGCTGATGTTTGACATCGGCGTTTATGCGAATGGCTACGCCTCCGACATCACGCGTACCTTCGCGGTTGGCGAGCTGACCGAGGAACTCGTCCGGATTTATGAAACGGTGCTGGCAGCCAATGAAGCTGCGATTGCCGCCATCCGGCCGGGCGTCACCTTCGCCTCCATTGACCGCGCCGCCCGCGAAGTAATCGAAGCTGCCGGCTATGGACCTTATTTTATCCATCGCCTTGGCCATGGGCTGGGGATCGACGTGCACGAGTTCCCTTCGGTTCATGGGGAGAACGAATTTCTCCTCGCAGAAGGCCACGTCTTTACGGTTGAACCTGGCATTTATGTGCCAGGCATCGGAGGAGTTCGTATCGAAGATGATGTGCTAGTCACAGCAACCGGCGTTGAAGTGCTCACATCTTATCCGAAACAATTAACTTATATCTAACATGTAATATAATATTCATACTCGAAGAGCCCTGGCGATCTCCAAAAAATGATTCGCAGGGCTCTCTTTTTAGCTTTTTCCGATAGATTTAGACGTTTTTTTTGAAACTTTTTACGAAAACCAAAAAATGTAGGAATTTTTCGTTTTCAAAGGACCTTTTTTCCTATAAAATGATATTTATGAACCGCTGGTTAAAAAGAAAAGAGAGACAGCCAGGCGTATACTTCACATTTTTTAAGGGGAACGGAGAGGATTTTCGTGTTCAAGGTCATTAATCGCTCCATCAGCCGCAGATTGATGAGTACCTATGCGGTGATTATTGTCGTATCCTCACTTTTATTTAGCGTCAGCTTTTATAACATCTCTATGGGGATCATTGAGCAAAATGTGCTGCCACAGTTCGATAAAGTGCTGCAAACTAGTACTCAAGACATCTTCAAAAGGTTAGATACGACCCAATCCCTGCAATTGCTCAGCGGTAAAGATAACTCCCGTTTTGCGGTGGAATCGTATTTGACGAAGAGCACTAAGGACTACAACTTGAGCACTGCTTATTTACTACATATTCAAGATGACGGCGCTACAGTTCTGGCGACGAATGAGAACTCGGAGATGACCCCCGGCGACAAGCTGGAGCTTCAGCCGGCCATGACCGCTGCGGCCAATGGCGGGGTACAAATCAGTGAGTTGTATACCGACAAATTCGGCTCGCACAAAACAGCTTTCATCGCGATTCCCGGCAGCAAAGCGATGCTCGCCGTGGGCCTTGACGCTACCTTCATCGATAAGAAGAAAGACCAAATTTTATACATCTGTATCGGCATCACCTTGCTTGTCATTGTGGCGGGCATGGCGGCAGCTTACTTTGTTAGTACGCGAATCACGAAGCCGATCCGAAAGCTCGTGACGGTCACGGAACAAATGGCTGGCGGGGACTTCCGCCATACCATCGAAGTGAAAGGAAATGACGAAATCGCCCAATTAGCCGGGAGCTTCCAAACGATGACTCATCAGCTCAAAGACATGTTCGCTGCCGTGATGCAAACGTCCCGGGCGGTCGTCGACGGCTCAGAGAACTTGTCCCGTTCGGTTACGACGTTTGAGGATCTGATCGCCCGTTCCAATGTAGCGACGAAGGAAATCGAAGCCGGCAGCATGACGATTGCGTCCGCAGCAGCCGAAAACGCCCGTGCGATGGAAGAAATTTCGCAAGGTGTACAGCACATTGCCGCTTCGTCTGCCGAAGTCACCGAACAGATTGGACAAGCTGCGGATGAAGCCGGTGCCGGGAATACTTTGGCACAAACGGCGGTTACGCAGATGCAGCATGTAGAAGATGCGGCTAATCGGACGCTGGGGCATATCCGCACGCTGAATGATCGCTCGGAGTCAATTTCAAACGTTGTCGTAACCATTACGGAAATTACGAAGCAAATTAATATTCTGGCACTGAATGCGGCGATCGAAGCGGCACGGGCCGGCGAGCACGGCAAAGGGTTTGCTGTCGTCGCCGAAGAAGTCCGTAAGCTGGCTGAGCAGTCCCGCCAGGCGATGGAGGAAATCGGTGAGAACCTGCTCAGTATTCGAGAAGAATCGGAAAACTCCGTCAACGCTATGCAACGGGCCAGCGAGGAAATCGTCTCCGGAACAGAACGGGTGAAGCAAGCTGGTCAGGCGTTTGAACAATTAACTAAGCTGATTCAGAACGTGAACTTGACGATTCAATCGGTCTCGGCATCCACCCAAGAGGTATCCGCCGGTACCGAGGAAGTGACCGCATCGGTGGAGGAATCCGCCAATATTACCGCCAAGTCGCTCGCTAACATGGAGCAAATCAGCAGCTATTCGCAGCAACAACTGAGCGAAATGGAAAATCACGCGCGTACGGTTCGTTCGCTGCATGAGCAGGCGTTGGCGCTGCAGGAGTCGATCGCAAAATTCCGGATCTGACTCTAAAAACAAAACGTACCCTTCACGCTCTCCTGATCAGGGAAGCGGAAGGGTACGTTTTGTTTTATCCCGTAATGGACACTGCGCTTGCAGCGTCTTCCGTTGGCTGATCCGACTGCGTATCCAACTTCGATTCCGGCTTCTTCCAGTACGCTTCACTGCCTGGCAGATCGTCGAACCAGGTAGCATCATCCGGGCAAGGCAAAATCATAAATTTGCCGTATTCACCGTCCCGGGACTGATGATATTTGAGATAAGCCTGCCCGTTTTCAATGGCCAGGATTTCGATTTTTCCCGAAGAATGGCTCATTGAAAGCCGCACGCGTTTGCCAAGCCCCGATGTACGGGCTTTCGCTTCCTCCACCAGTTGATATGCTCGTTTCAGCGGGATCACGAAATCAGCATTTCCAGCAACGGGACGATTGATAAAGAAATAGTACGGAGTGACGCCGGCCCACGATAAGCGGTCCAGCAATTCGCCAAGCACGGCCGCATCATCATTGATGCCTTTGAGAATCGGCGTTTGATTAACCACGATAGCCCCAGCGTCGTGTAACGCCTGGAACCCTCTTTTGGCTTCAGGGGTAATTTCGCGCGGATGATTGATATGCGCCATGACATAAATCCGTTGGTCTACAGTGGAGAACTCCCTAATCAGATCCAGCAATTCCGGATCTTCATAAATACGCATAGGATTAAAAACAGGAATTTTGGAGCCGAGTCGGATGATTTTTACATGCTCAATGGCTCTTAGCCGTTCGAGAATCGAACGCAGTTTCTTTGTAGCCAAAATCAAGCTGTCACCGCCGGTTAACAGGACGTTGTTGATCTCAGGATGCTGGGCGATATACTCGATGCCAGGCGTGACATCCGCCATCGCTTCCTTCACATCGTTGCGAAACAACCGTTTACGGAAGCAATACCGGCAATAGGAGCCGCAAACCTCGGACACGATCAGCAGCGCGGTCGTGCGGTATTTATGCTGGCAGCCAGGCACCACATAGTTCGCCGCTTCGTCGGAAGCGTCCCAACGCCCGTATTCCTTCAGCTCTCCCGTATTGGGGATCACCAACTTGCGGATCGGGTCCTCTGGATCATTCCAGTCGATCAAATTCAAATAGTAGTCATTCACCCGAAAAACGAATTTGTCCGTAATCGGTTTCAACTCCTGCCGCTCCTGCTCGGACAACTGGCTCACCTTGGCAATATCGGTGATGTACTTCGGACTAGCCATAAATCCTCTCCTCCTTTAATAGTGCGATGCGTAAAGAAGAAGCTCGAAACTTGCAGTGAATGCGAGTACTCCGCCGAATGCTCGGGTCAAAGGTCTTGCAGAACGCAAAAAGACCCCGCTTCAAAGAACAGGGTCATTAATTGATGACTGAAATAATATTAAAATGACCCATCCACTGCAAACGAGGTTAGCTGACGGGCTCGGGAAAGATGGTTCCCTACGTTAATCCTACAACGATTCGCCCCAAAAGATTGGTTCCCCCGCTTTTCGACTTTACCCATCGAAAATTAAGCGTACTTTTATCCTACCCTAACATCACCCGATTTGTCAAAGCTTACCTTGGATCCCGGCGATGTCGTAAATGAGATCCATGCGCAAATGCCTGCGAACCTGCTCCGCTAACCGATCGAAGGCTTCCTCCTTCCGCGAGGAAGAAACAAAGGTGACGCTCAAAGGTTCGAGCCCTTTGCTCGTACGCAGTCCGTCCAGCCAAGCACGTCGCCAGGCATCATTATGGAACACTCCGTGCAGATACGTCCCAAACACCCTGCCATCGGCGCGGGCTGCGCCTTCCGGATGTGTTTGCGTCTCAGCCTGTTCTAACTCCGGGGCTGTCCCTGACCCTTGTACTGGCTCCTCATTGACCCGAAGCATAAATAAGGGACGAGTGTCCCGCAGCTGCTGGGTCGAGCCGGCATGAATCTCATAGCCTGAGATCGGCAGCCGGCGGTTCTTAGAGTGCAGCGATATCGGCTGGTCCTCGCACGTATAGCCGTGCACCCGTACCGTTTTTTTGCCTGGGAGGAAGGTTGTTGCCAAGTGGAGCAGGCCCAATCCTAACGCAGACCTCGGTTCATTGGACTCCACGCCTTCGGGGTCATGCAGTTGTTCTCCCAGCATTTGATATCCGCCGCAGATTCCGACCAGCTGGGTGCGCGTCTCCTCTTCAATCAGGCTGCAAATAGCCTCCGCCAGCCCTTGCCTACGCAAAAATTCCAGATCGCTGATCGTATCCTTGGTCCCCGGTAAAATCACCGCATCGGGATGCCCAAGCTCCGACAGCTTGCTTACATAACGTAGCGACACGTCCGGTTCGGCGGCCAACGGATCAAAATCGGTGAAGTTGGAAATATGCGGGTAACGGATGACTGCGATGTCCAGTTCCTTACTTGGCGCTTGCTCTGGATGGGCAGGATAGGTATCCAGGACAACGGAATCCTCTGCTTCGATATCCAGATCAGGCAGAAAGGGGAGCACTCCTAGTACGGGGATTCCGGTCCGCTGCTCCAGCCAATCCAGCCCGGGCTGCAATAGAGACAAATCGCCGCGGAACTTGTTGATAATGAACCCTTTTACGCGGGCGCGTTCGTGTGGCTCAAGCAGCTCCAGGGTACCAACGAGAAAAGCAAAAACGCCGCCGCGGTCAATATCCCCCACCAAGATCACGGGAGCATCCGCCCATTCAGCCAAGTTCATGTTGACGATATCCCGTTGCTTCAGGTTGATTTCCGCCGGGCTCCCAGCCCCCTCGATCACCACAATGCCATGCTTGTCGCGGAGCCGGCTGAGCGCTTCCATCACCAGCGGCTTGGCTTTAGGCAAAAATTCCTCACGATAATCAGATGCGCTTAAGTGGCGGTAAGGACGCCCATGAACAACGATCTGCGAATGCATGTCCCCAGTTGGCTTGATCAGTACCGGATTCATGTCGGTGGTGGCGGCAATGCCGCAAGCCTCCGCCTGAATGCCTTGGGCCCGTCCAATCTCTTGGCCGTCCGCTGTAACATACGAGTTCAAAGCCATATTTTGCGACTTAAACGGAGCTGGTCTAAGCCCATCCTGCGCAAAAATACGGCACAGCGCCGTCACGATCACGCTCTTGCCCACGTCAGACGCCGTCCCTTGAACCATGAGTACAGCACCTGATGCTGATGCGCTTTTTTCCTGATCCTGATCCAGAAGCTTCTTATGATTTTCGCCCATCGCGTTCCCCTCCTTTCCAAACCGTGCAGCAGTGTAGTATCTTGCCAGGGCCTTTTACACCATTATCCCCTTCGATCAGGTGGTGGTGATGACGCTCGACCTTTCCACCATTATCCCTTTCATTCAGCATACGGTGATAATGCACGATTTTGATTCTCCGCTACTTAACAGTCGACCTGTTTCTCTTAGGATTCTCGATTAATCTGTCCAGCTCTAACCTTCTTCTTTTCTCCTTGGTTCTGATTCAAGGGGATAATGATGCAAAAGCGCTCGCCGTAGAAGGTCCCCTCCCCCAAGAGCACCTCCGCTCCGCGAGTTATCAATGGGCAAAAATCAGCACTGCAAGCAGCAACAGGACAGCTTCCAACCCTTCGCCCAGCGCCCCGTAGGTATCGCCGGTCAAACCGCCGAGCTTGGCATTGATTCGTCGAGCGGCCCAAGTTCCCGCCGCCCAGGCGATAAAGGGAGACAGGCCGATAAACAGCAGCGATCGCAGCAAAGCCGATTCCTCCATTCCTCCCAGCAACACGAGCAAAGTGAGCAGCAACACTACAACGGATATCGTCACCGCCATGATGGTGCTCCCCCAGGCATCCCGTTCGCTGAAGCCGTGGAATTGCGCAGCCAATCCCTCACCTTGCCGGGCCATGGGCCAGCGGTGCATCGCCCGGGTCATAAACCACCGGCTCCACAGAGGTGCCAGCCATATCGCCAGCCCTGACGTCAGCAGGCCCCCTTGGAAGAGCGAGGTCAGCAGCGAGGCTTTGAGCATCAGCAATAGGACGCAGGCCAGCACGCCCATGGCGCCTACCCGGCTGTCTTTCATGATCTCAAGCATCTTGTCGCGTGACCGGTAGCTCAGCAGTCCGTCGGCCGTATCCATCCAACCGTCCAAATGCAAACCTCCAGTTAATCCAACCCAAATCAATAAGGAAAGGATGGCTGCCGGGTACGAAGGAAGCAGCCAGTCGGCAAGCAAGCCGCCTGCCCAGACGACAGCGCCGATTGCTGCTCCGACAAGCGGATAATAGGGGATACTGCGCCGCAGCAAGTCCGTTGTAAAATCCAGTTCAGCCCGTACCGGAAAGCGTGACAGAAACTGGAAGGCCGCCAAGATCGGCTGCAGAGCTCCATGCTTATCCGCCCCGGAGGGCGCTTTGTGCTCTGGTCCGTTCGTCATAAGCGATACTCCCTGCTTTTCAACTCGATGGGGATGCCGGCGGTAACCAGAAACACCTGATTCGCGATCGACGCCATCGTTCGGTTCAGCAGCCCGGCCCAATCCCGATATTGCCGGCCAAGCGGATACTCCGGCACGATCCCGCTGCCGACCTCATTTGTAACCATCACCAAAGTGCCGGGAAAAGCCTCGGCCGCAGCGGTCAACCGCTCAATTTCCCGCGTCAAAACGGCGTCCACACCATCGGCCTGTTCCGATGCGCTCAGCAGCACGTTCGACAACCATAACGTCAGGCAGTCGACCAGCACAACCGGACCCGCGGCTTCGGCGGCCGCGCCCTCCTTTGCAACGGGCCGCTTACCTAACTCCTGCAGCATCTCTGCTAGTTCAAGCGGCGCTTCATGCGTCGTCCAGGTGAACCCGCTTTGCTCCCGCTGGAGCTGGTGCAACCTGATACGGGCCTTCATCTCATCGTCAAACGCTTGCGCCGTTGCAACGTAATCAGCGGATGTTGCCTGTTTCATGACCCAACGTTCAGCGAATGTGCTTTTGCCGCTGCGGGCTCCGCCGGTCACCAGGATCTTCATCACTCGGTCCCCCCACCATTTCCTTCACCGGACGCGACGCCCGCGCTTTCGAACGTCGCCATTTCAGCAACGATCCGGCAAGCCGCATCTACAAGATGGAGCGCCAGCACGCCGCCTGTGCCTTCCCCAAGCCGCATATCCAGCTCCAGCATCGGGTTAAGGCCAAGCTCCTGCAGGAGCGCACGGTGTCCCTGCTCGTGGGAGACGTGCGAAGCAATAATATAGTCGGCCACATTCGGCTGTATACGTACCGCCAGCAGCGCGGACACAGTTGAAATAAAGCCGTCGATCACGACCGGGCAGCGATGAGCTGCGGCTCCCAGAATGACGCCAGTCATTCCGGCAATCTCCAGCCCGCCGACCTTAGCTAGCACGTCCAGCGGATCGTTGGCATTCGGGCGATTGACCTCCAGCGCCCGCTCCACGACGGAAATTTTGTGCCGAAGCCGTTCATCGTTGACCCCGGTTCCACGCCCAACGCTCTGCTGCGGTGCGATCCCCGTCAGACTGCTCATGATCGCAGCGCTGGCTGTGGTGTTTCCGATACCCATCTCCCCGGTGACGAACAGTCGAACGCCTTGGGACACCGCATCAGCCACCACCTCGGCCCCAACTCGAATGGCGGCTTCGGCTTCCTCCCGGCTCATCGCCGGTCCCTTGGCCATATTTCCTGTCCCGTAACGCAACTTACGTTGCAGCAGCCCCGGATGTGACATCTCTGCATTCACCCCGATATCCACGCAAACGACGTCAGCCGAAGCCTGGCGTGCCAGCACATTCACCGCTGCGCCGCCGGCCAAAAAGTTATGCACCATCTGCGGCGTCACTTCTGCCGGAAACGCGCTGACCCCTTCCTCACAAACGCCATGGTCCGCCGCCATTACGATTACCGACCGTTTTGGAAACTCCGGACGAATGATTCCCGTGATGCCTGCCAGCTTCACTGCCAATCCTTCCAACTTCCCGAGACTTCCCGGCGGCTTCGTCAACTGGTCCAAATGGACCTGCGCCGCTTTCATCGCTGCTTCGTCCAAAGGAGTAATTGCTTGCGCAAGCTGTTCGACTGAATTGTATGCCATAACCATATTCCCCTTTTCTGTATTACTGACTCGTACCCTTAACCTAAACTTGCCCGGCGCAGCAATAGCTGCGGAACGTCCGAATCCGGATGAACCACTTGGTGGGCCTGAACTCCAAATACGGTTTCAACCAGCTCCGGTGACAAAATGCCGTCCGGCGCGCCTTGCGCCACAATTTGCCCGCCGCTCATCACTAAGAGATGGCTGCAAAACAAGGCAGCCAAATTCAAATCATGCATCACTGAAACGACGGTAAGTCCGGCATCGCGCTGCCATTCGGCCACCAGCTCCATAAATTGCATCTGGTAACGCAAATCCAAATAGGTTGTTGGTTCATCGAGCAGCACCAGCTCGGGCTGCTGAGCCATCACCTTCCCAAGTGCTACCCGCTGGCGTTGCCCCCCGCTAAGCGCACTCAGCGGACGATGCTCCAGCTCCTTCAGGTCGAGACGTTCCATAATTCCATCAATGAGGCGTTCGCCTGCCTTCGCCCCGCCGATCTCCTTGCCGCGCCAATCCTGATGGGCGAACCGCCCCATTTCCACCACTTCACGCACCGTAAAAGCCACAGCCGGAAGCCCGTCCTGCTGAAGGACGGCGACCTTGCGCGACAGCTCCTTGCGCGAATACGACGAAAGCGGTCGTCCGCTCAACGCAATCTCGCCGGCATCCGGCTTCTCCACGCCGGAGATCAAGTTGAGCAAGGTTGTTTTGCCGCTGCCGTTGGGTCCAATCAAGCCCCAAAACTCACCGGAGCCAACCTGCCAGTCCACACCGTGAAGCACCTCCAGCCGGCCAAACGCCTTGGCAACCCCAGACACCTTGATCAACGCAGCTCCTCCTCCCTCTGTTTCTTCTTCCGATACAACAGATACCCAAAGAAAGGCGCCCCCACAAAGGCGGTGACGATGCCCAGCGGGACCTCCGTTGGAGCCAGCAGCGAGCGAGCCGCCAAGTCGCTCCACATCATAAATATCCCGCCGCCCAGCGCCGACAAAGGAATGATCAGCCGATAATCCGGGCCGGTGATCAGACGGATCATATGCGGAACGACCAGGCCTACGAATCCGATTACCCCTGACACGGATACCGCAGCCGCCGTCATCAGTGTAGCAACGAGCAACACAGCTAGTTTGGTTCGTTCTACGGCCATCCCGGAATGGGAGGCTTGACGTTCACCTAAAGTCAGCAGGTTCAAATGTTTAGCCCGGCTCCAAAGGAATAAGGCTCCCAGCAGCAAATACGGCAAAAGGATGGCCGTATACGACCATCCGCGCAAGCTTAAACTGCCCATCGTCCAATAGTAAATTTCATTAATGGTTTTCTTCGACATTGCCGTTAAAAAGGAGACAACAGCCCCTAGGAACGATTGCATCACGACGCCGGACAAAACCAGACTTTCAATCGGCAGCCGTCCGTTCTCTCTAGCCAGCCAGATCACGATCCATAACGTAACCGCCCCCGCCAGGAACGCAACCATCGGAAGCGTAAAGATCCCAAACAGGGAAAACTGCCATCCGAAAAAGATCAGCACCGCCGCACCGATTGCCGAACCTGACGATACGCCCAGTGTAAACGGATCCGCCAGCGGGTTGCGCAGCACCCCTTGGAAGCCGGCGCCCGCTACGGCGAGCGAAGCGCCGACCAGCATCCCGAGCAGCACGCGAGGCAACCGGACCTGGACGACGATTTGCTCTGCTGCCATCGTCCAATCCGGCGTGATCAGGCGGTCTAACCCCGGGAGCCTGTGCAGCAAGATCGCCGCGATTTCTCCAGCAGGCACATAAACGGAGCCGATGCCGATGCAGAGCAGCAGCGTCACAACCAGGAGCAAGAGCCCGATGACTCCGTATCCGGCGAATTTGCCGCGCTTCATGGCTGGATCAAATCCGGGTGAACCGCCTTGGCCACTTCAATCAGCCCTTGCGTGACGCGAGGGCCCGTACGGCTCAGCAGGTTATCGTCCAGAGCGATAATGCGGTTCTCCTTCACGGCCGTAATTTGGTCCCAGCCTGAACGGCCTTTGATGATGTCCGCTAACGTCTTGTTATTTTCGTCAACAACGCTTTTCGCGTATAAAATGACGTCCGGGTTCGCTTGGATAATTTGTTCCTCATTGATCTCGGACCATCCCTTGACATCGGAAGCAACGTTGATGCCGCCAGCTAACGTGATCATCTCATCCATGAATTCGCCTTTGCCAACCGTCCATCCCGGAGAAAACTCGATGTAGACCTTCTTCTTCTGGTCTTCACTTAGCGAAGCTACCGCATCAGTTACCGTTTGGACCTCTTCCTTCATCTTGCCGACCACTTCAGCAGCTTCAGCCTGATGGTTGGTAATTTCGCCGATCGTCCGAATATGCTCCATTACTTCGTTGATCGTCTTCGGATTGGACTGGAACACTTTATATCCCATATTCGTCAAGTTTTTGACCGTTGCTTCATCGATCAGGCTCGCCGCAAGAATTAGGTCCGGCTGCGCCGCGACGATTGCCTCGACATTCACCTGGAACCCGCCCATCCGCGGTTTGTCCTTCACCGCTTCAGGATAATCATCCAGGTCGGATACGCCAGCGACTTGCTCGTCCAGTCCCAGTGCAAACAGCGTTTCCGTCTCCGAAGGCGCCAGCGAGACGATACGTTCCGGCGCGGCTTCAAACGTAAACTCTTTACCGGTAGAATCAGTGACGGTATAAGGGTAAGTCGTCTCTTGTGCCGCCGAATTGTCCGCCGCCGCGTTCGTTCCAGCGTTTTGCGTCGGTTGTGCAGCGTCCGCTGTGTTCCCTATCCCCGGGGTGACGGCGTTATTGTTACCGCAGGCCGCAAGCACCAGCAGCAACGCCAGCAGCCACAGGCTTCCTAGTCTTCTCCAGTTTTTCATCTCCAGATCTCCCCTTGCTTTATTTTTCAGTAAATAAAGAAACGCCTTGTGTTCCAGCGGTACGTTGTGCAGCCGGCGGCGAAGAAGTCTGGCTAACCCTCTACCGGCACAAAGAAAAAACCCCAATCCTAGCGGATGGGGTTACGTCTACAAAGTCATGCTGTGCGCACGCAAAGCGGAGAGACTCCACGATGGCAGCGCCAAGCCATGATGCTCTTGGCAGAACGTTATCCTTTCCTCGAAGGACCGTCTTGAATTCCCGTGGCAGGTCTCCTGACTTCCAGGTCTCGACGAAAACTCGCCTTCCCATCTCCCTTCGCGGGCGACAGTGGCATCATGAGCTCGTCCCTGTTTACAGTGGCGGGACCGTGCCGGATTTGCACCGGCTTCCCTTTTAACCCGAAGCGGTACGGCATGCTTCACCGTTGCTCCAGGACCTACGGGCACAAATTGTACGCTTGTCTTAAGGCTTTCTTCTCTATTGGATTATAGGGGAAAAGCGGAGGACTGACAATAACTAATCCGTTATTCCTTTGTTTAGCCCCGTTCTAAAGACAAATCGGCTCCCAGGACACCAATGACTTCACCTTCCCGGACAATCGGCACGGCCAGCGTCATGCAACGCCGCTTGGTGATCGCGGAGATATACACTTCGGAGACGACCGTCTCTCCGGCAATCGCCTGGCGGAACCAGTCCCGTCCTTTGGCGTTAAGCAAGCCGGCTTCCGGAATGGATACGATAAAAGAGCCGTCCTTGCGGTTCGACCAGGCCGCTTCTAGACCAGGCTCTGCGGCTAACAGCTGCTCCAGTGCAGCCCGGTGACTAGCCGGCTCCAGCATGCGGAAACCTGGCTGTTCGGCTGCCTCCAGCAGCTTCCGGGCATAGGCTTGACCAAGGGCCACCGCGTCTTCGCCACCGGCAGCCGGATCCGCCCCGGAATGGACGGAGTTCAATGATACCATCAGTTCGCCCTGGGCCCGATCCAAGCCCACGACCACCGTCTGCAGCTTGGAAATATGCTCTCGCTCCGATTCCATCCGAGCCAGCGCTCCCTCCACATGGGTGATGCTCCGATTGAGAGCCTCATGCACCTCGCTTAGCATCGCCTCCATATTCCGCGTCAGCTCGGCTTGTTCCCGGCTTCGCTGTCCCGCCTCGGCAACCAGCCCGTTCACCTCTGCCACTTCATCCGCAATGAACCGGATGTCCTCCCCCATTCGCTTCATCAGCGAAATTCCTTCCAGGGCCGAGTCACGTCCCTCTATCAGCGTGGACTTCACACGCTCGACATCCGCCGAGATTTGCTGGAACAACGGGGCGGAGGAGTTGATCGCCCTGGTGCTTTGATCCGCCAACTGGCGCATGCGCACAGCGACGACATCGAAACCTTTCCCCTGCTCGCCCAAACGAGCCGCCTCGATCGACGCATTCAGCGCAAGCAACGCGACCTCTGCCGCGATCTCCTCCAAGCTACGATACAATGCGCCCAGCTTCCGGGTGTTCCCCTCCAGATCCTCCATCGGCCCCACGATCGACTCTTGGGATTGCGCCAAAGAACGAATGGTGCCGTCTACGGTTTCGAGCGCTCCCGCCATACGCATGGCCTCGGCTCGAGTGTTTTCGCTGCGGGTAAGCAAATGCCCCGCTGCGTCATGGATTTGGGAGGCCGAGGCCGCCACCTCTTCCATTGCCGCCAGGCTCTCCTGCACCTGTTCCAGCGAACGTTCGCTGCTTTGCTTGAGCTTCAGATCCTCGGCCGCTGCAGTATCGGCTAATCGTTGCAGCTGCTCGAGGCTCTCGCTCACTTCGCCAACCGCCGCCTGCAGTCGATCCGCCGCCACTAGCGACTCATTGAATACTGCCGTCCAATCGGTTTCCTCCCGCTGGGATTCACCTGTCCCCGAAGGAGAACGCTTGCCCGCCAGCGCCCCGCCTCCCAGTGCTGCCCGCAGGCCGGTTCCAAAGAACAACGAAGACCCCAAGCTGAGCAAAGTAAATAGCACAAGGCAGGGGATATACCATGGCGTCTTTGCCCATAACGCACAAACAGCCAGGACCGCCGTGAAGCCGACACTAAGCCAAGCAGCGATTCTTCCCAACCTTTCGTTCCGATTCATACTCCCACCCCTGATATGTAAATTTTGCTAACATTATAGAATAGGACTAAAGGTATAGAAAGGAAAAATTTAGGCATTCCGAAGTTGGGTGCAAATAATCGACGGAATTCTGTAAATAAGAAAGAGGAATGTAACACAACACGTCACATTCCTCTTTGAACAACCCATACCATCCTATATCTTGGGTGCAATCTTGCGACATCCTCTCTCGTCTATTCGTTCATTCTCCCATTGTACACCAGAACAGAACGCTCTTCCCTACTTACTCCGCTTGCCGCTGCTGGCCAGCAAGATGTTAATATTCTGCTGCTGCCGGTATTCATTCGGCGTGACTTGATACTTCTTGCGGAACATCTGCGCGAAATGGCGGATGTCCTGATACCCGAGGTATTCCGCAATCTCCGCGATCTTCAGCTTCGGGTTCAGCAGCAGCTGCTTCGCTTGCTCCAGACGGAGCGAGGTTACGTATTCCTTGTAGCCGAGTCCCACCTTCTGCTTAAACAGCTGGCTGAAATACGCCGGGTTCAGGAAGACGACGGAAGCGACCTTTTCCAAAGAAAGCTCCTCATTGTAGTGCTCCTTGATATATTGGAGGGCAACTTCGATCGCTTTCTCCCCGCTGCCCTTCGGCGGATCCAGCAAGGCAACCGGCGAATCGGAAGCCTGTTTCATGCGCATGACCACCTGCGGCACCGACTTGAAATCGTTGTTTAAGCCTGAATGCACGATTTGAAAAGGCACCTTCAAATAGTGCTTCAAATGCGCCTTCACTTCCTCCTGAAACCGTTCGATTCGCTCCGGCTCCCGCGGCGTGATCAGTCCCAGCAGGCTTTGGCGGTCATAGCTGACAACAAACCCCCGGCCATGGCGCTCGATCAGCTCGGACAACACGTTTTCAACGATAAAATGCTCCAGCCGCACGCTTTTGTCCCCGGCATCCATCTGAACCATCATCAAATAAAAGCTTTGATAGTCCTCCATAAACGGCGTCAAATCCAGGTTCCCGATATCCAGCCCCGACGCCAATCGCTGAAATACGCCCTCGCGCAAATATTTCAGATTAGCTTTTAACAGCTCCTCTTCCTTCGTCAGCTCGCTTTCTTCACGGACCTCCGTGGCCAGGGTACTGATAATTTCCTGCAGGCGCGTCTTCCCAATCGGCTTCAGCAGATAATCGCGAGCTCCCAGCCGCACCGCCTCCTGGGCGTAGGCGAATTCGCTGTGCGCGGAGATGACCACCCACTTCACCCGGGGAAATCTGCGTTTGAAAATACGCATGAATTCCAGGCCGTTCATTCCCGGCATCAAAATATCGGTCAGCACGATGTCGAATCGCTTCTCACCCATCAGCTTCGCCGCTTCCTCAGCCCCTTCGGCCAGTTCCACCCCGTACTCCGGATAAATCCGCTTAATCGTTCGCTTAATGCCCTCGCGAATCGCCCGTTCGTCATCGGCAATCAAAATATTCATGTGGCAACCTCCCCCTCCATCGGAAGCGGCAGCACGACGGCCACCTTGGTTCCTTGATCAGGAATGCTTTCGATCTCCAGACCATAACGTTCGCCGAACATATGTTGAAGGCGGCGGTGCAGATTTTGCAGCCCAATGCCGCTGCTGCCCGTGCCGGATACCTTCGGGATCGGGCAGTTGATCGACTGCTTCAACCAAGCTAGCCGCTCGGCCGTCATCCCGTTGCCGTTATCCTCCACCACGATTTTCAGCACATCTCCAACCTCTTGGGTATATAACTTAAGCACACCTTGGCGTTTGAGCGATTCCAGCCCATATTTCACCGCGTTTTCGATAATCGGCTGAACGGTCATTTTCGGCAAACGAATGTCCAGCCACCGTTCATCGATCGATTTCTCCACCCGAAGCCGGCCCTCCAGCCGAATCAAGATAATCGTCAAATAATGGTTGATCTGCTCCAGCTCTTCGCGCAGCGTAACCTTCGCTCCGTCCTTCCACTCGCTGCTGTAGCGGAACATCGATGACAGCGATAAGACGAGCTCGCCTAACCGGTCGTTCTCCTTCTCATCCAGCATCCAATAAATCATATCCAGCGTGTTATACAAAAAATGCGGATTCACCTGCGACTGCAGCGCATGCAGCTCGGCGTTCTTCTCACTGACCGAGGAGATCTTCACCCGCTCAATCAGCTCCTCGATCCGGCTGACCATCCGGTTAAACGAGGCGACCAGAATATTAATCTCCTGGTAGGAGGAGACGTTCACCATCCCGCGGAAGTTCCCTATTTCCACCTGTCGCATCTCGCGGATCAGCTTCTTCAGCGGATTGGCAATTGTCCGCGACACAATGCTGGCGACGACGGCGGAGACGATGATCAGGATCGAAATGACGATCAGCAAATACCGCTTCGTTTCCAATAACTCTACATTCAAATCCTGCCGGGGAGTCACGCTGACCACCGACCAGTCGGAAAAAGGCAGACGGGACGCCACCGTGATCCCCGAACCCTCCTGCTCTACAACCAAGTTGCGGGCTGCATCCAGCTTCGGGAGGTCGTCCAGCATCGGTGCCGGTTCGGTCAACGAGGAGACAACTTGGCCTTGCTGATTGACGAGATAGACCTCGCTATGCTCGCCCAGCTTGAGATTATCCAAAGCATCCAGCACCGGCCCCGGGTTCACCTCGTAAAGCACGACGCCAATCGGTTTGTGCTCGTTCAAATCAAAAATTTGCCGGCCAAAGGCAAACACCGGGCTGTCCTCGGCTAAATCGATCAGCGAGTGGGAATAGACGCCTAACCATACCAATTTCCCGGACGAATCGCGGAGCTGGCGGTACCAGTCTTCCTGGGGATAGGACGGATCCAGCACATTCATCGAGTTGCCGTAATTGTAGATCTTCCCCCGGTTGGTGATAACGTGAATGCCCACCAAATCATCACGCGAGTAAAAGATCGCCCCGATAATGTTCGTAATCGATTGTTCGTTAATATAGGCAACCGCCGGCTCGTCGGTTTTTTCGTTCAGCAGGCGGATCATTTCAAAATTGTTGGTGATCGACTTCGACAAGCTGTCGTACCCTTCATAAAGCAGGCTAAACAGCCCGACGGTTTGAGCTACGTTTTTCTGCGATAGGTCACTAATTTTCTCGTGATATTGCTCAGTCGTCCGGCTGTAGTAGAGCACGCTGACGATCAGCAAAATGCCCGACATACAAAAAAGAAACAGCAAAAACAACCGATGGTTTATGGAATGAAAGCTGTTTCGCAACTGTTTTCTCCCTCCCAACCCCGTGTCCTGCTGCTCCTTCATTATAAGATGGCGTCCTTATTTTGCAAGCGCAATCTTTACCCTTTTACTGCTCCGGCTACCATTCCTTTCGTAATTTGGTTCGACAGGAAGAAATAGATCAAAATGACCGGTAGCGCCCCCATCACAAGGAAAGCGCCGATGGCTCCGTAGTTTACAGAATATTGGCTGACGAATGTATATACCCCAAACGGCAGCGTCTTCAGTCTCTCCGACGAAATGAACGTGGCGGCCAAGATGTATTCGTTCCAAATCGTGATAAAGGTTAAAATACAAACCGTCATCATTGGCGGGACGGACACCGGCAAAATAATGCTGCGAAAAATTCGATAAATGCTCGCTCCGTCGATAAACGCCGATTCCTCGATTTCCGCCGGGATGCTCTTCATAAACCCGCTGAGGATAAAGACGGAGATCGGGGTGGAAAAAGCGATATACGGCAAAATCAGCGACAGATGCGTATTTAGAATATCGACATTTTTAAAAATCACCATCAACGGCAGCAGCGTAGCCTGCATCGGAATCATCATCCCCATCAAAAAGATGGTCATGACCATGTTCCCATACCGCCAGCGGAACCGCGAAATGGCATACGCCACCATCGAGCTGAGCAGGATAACGCAGATCATCGTGATGCCGGTAACGATCACGCTGTTCGATAAATATTTCAAATAGCTCCCGGACTCGTAAGCGTCTTTGTAGTTGTGCCACTGCAGTTCTTTCGGCAAGGCGAAGAAGCTTCCGCCCATGATCTCCTCATTCGTCTTCAAAGAATACAGCAGCAGCCACAACAGCGGGTACAGCTGGGTAACCACCGGAATCGCAAACAGCAGGTATACGATTCCTTTTTTGATTTTTCGCATGAACCTCGCCTCCTTTGCTAGCTGTATTTGCGCTCAAGCTTGTTGAAGATGGAGTTGATGATCGCCGTGCATGTGAGGCACAACAGAACCAGGAACGTGGCAATCGCGCTGCCGTACCCGTATTTCAAGGACAGGAACGAGCTGTTGTACATATGCGTGGAGATGACGTCGGTGGCATGCGCCGGTCCGCCTGCGGTCATCACCATGACGAGGTCGAACGCTTGCAACGAGCCGATAAACGCCAGGACGATCGATATTTTAAAGATCGGGACGATCAGCGGCATTGTGATGTAGCGGTCTGCTTTGAACCCTTCTGCCCCGTCGATTTTTGCAGCTTCATAAATCTCGTCCGGAATGTTCTGCACCCCGGTATATTGAATCAACAAATGATAGCCGAAATACTGCCACAGCGACACGAAATACAGACTGTACATCGCGATTTTCGGCTCGGTCAGCCAGTTATGCGTCCAGCTGTCCAGACCCAGGGCGATAAGCACGCCGTTCAGCATGCCGCCCATCGAGGTCGGGTTATAGATCGTTTTCCAGAGTTGTCCGATGATCACAACCGATAAAATGACCGGCGTAAAATAGATCGACGCCAGCGTGTTCCCCTTTTTCAAATAACGGCTAAGCAAAATCGCAAAAAACAAGCAAAGCGGAATCTCCAGCATGGAGGCTACCGCATAAAGCAGCGTTCTCCGGACCGACGGCCAGAAGACCGGATCGTTCCAGAACATATCTCGAAAATTGGAAAGTCCCGTGAACTTCGGGGTGGTGATCCCGTCCCAGTTGAGCAGGCTGGTCCCAAACGATACGAGTATCGGAACAAACACCAAGCACACATACAACAACAGACAAGGCAATACGAAGACGGCTATTGTGCGTGCGGGCACCTTCAGTACTTTCATCTCTCCGCCCCCCAATAGAAATGCGATGCGAAGAAGCGCTCTAGCACGAATGCTTACAAGGGCTACTTCGCATCGATGGAAAGGTAACTTTTTTTAGAAGATCAGGTATGGTTATTGGCTAATGGAATTACTGCTTGTTGGCTTCATAGGCGGTTTGATGCTCTTTGGCCACTTGAGCGGAATCCACTTTCTGCACGAACAGGTTCTGGATGCTGCTGAGGTGGACTTGCGCCGTTGCCGGGTTCATCGTATTGTCGAACGCCAGGTCGCCGCCCTTCACCTTGTTGAACAATTCGGCGACTTCGATGGCCAAGTCGGAGTAACCGGCCGCTTTCAGGTCGCCGTCAACTTTTTGGCCAAGGCCGACAGCGTTTTTGTTCTCAAATTGCTTCTTCGGGAAGTTCAGCGTAAAGAAGTTCAGGAAGTCCTTCGTTTCTTGCAAGTGCTCGCTATTCGCCGATACCGCAAACGCGCTGCCCGGCGCCAGCATGAACTCGTTGGGATCCCCTTTGCCGCCCACCGTCGGGAACGGGAACGCACCAACTTTGCCTGCAACGGACGAAGCGTCGATGGCCCCGGTTTCCCAGGAACCGATCACCCACATGGCGGCTTGGCCGGATTTGAAGATGTTGCCGCCTGCCGTAGCGTCAATGGAGGTCGCGCCGTCCGGGAATGCACCGGCTTGCACCAGCTCTTGGAACTTGTCAACGGCTTCGATGAAGGCCGGATCTTCGAACGTTTTCTTGCCGTCCATAACGTCTTGCAGGAAGCCTGGGCCGCCGTTGGTGCGAAGCAGGATGTTCATGAACAGGAACGAACCGGTCCAAGAATCTTTCTCCCCGATCGCCAGCGGCGTGATGCCTTTTTCTTTGAAAATTTTCACGTCAGCCAGGAATTCGTCGAACGTTTCCGGTACTTTCGTGATGCCGGCTTGCTCGAACAGTTCCTTGTTATAGTAAACGACCTCGATGTTGTTCCCGTCTGGCAGCGCATAAACGTTGCCGTCGAAGCTGTAATAATCAAGCAGACCCTCTTGGTACGTGTCTTTCAGCCCGTTTTGGTCCAGCATGTCGTTCAGCGGTGCCAGCAGGCCGGCGTCCACGAACGGTTTCATTTGCGCGGCCGGGTTCACGATCGTGATGTCCGGAACCTCTTTGGATGCCGCTTGCGTTTTGAGCTTGATTTTTTGCTGGTCGGTATTCAGCGTGTCGAGCTCGATGTGGATATTGGGATGTGCTGCTTCATACTCTTCCACCAGTGCATGGATCGTTTTATAGGACGGAGTAGCCGGGTCCGGATAGATGTTCTGGAACGTGATGGTGATCTTCTCTCCGCTCCCGCTCTTCCCCCCGTTTCCGGCAGGCTCATTCGCCGCCGCGTTATTCTTCGCACCGCCGCCTCCACATGCCGACAGGCTCAGCGCCAATACGGCGGTTAAAGCGATTGCGGAAGTTCTCTTCCATAGCTTCTGATTGACCATTGGATCATACCCCCTGTATTTAGGATAAACCCATTATTATGCCTTTAAGCGCTTTCAACAAGGCGTGGACTTTGGATATCCGGTAGGTTTTTTTTAGGTGTGTAGATGTTCCCCTGTTTCCTTCCCCAGGAAAAAAAAAGCCCCCTAGCCTATATCTTGGTTGCCAAGGGGAACTTGTATATCGTTATGTTGGATCGGCTTGGAGTGGGTTGAGCGACCGCTTCTCGGGATTATATACCTAACTCAGCCAGTAGCCGATAGGAATGAAGCCGCTCCTCGTAATCAGGGATGGGGGATACGATCAGGAACTCGTCGTTCCTGCACTGGTTTTGCAGGTCCTGCAAATACTCGCGGGCTTGCAAGGCTGTCCCGGCAAACCATTGAAAAGGCGCCCCGCCGCGATCGCGGAACCCTTCCGTCGTCTTCGCCGCCAGTGTCTTTGCATGCGCTTCGGTCTCCGCGCAGATGAGACCCACCGCCAGGATCGTCGACGGCTTGGCCAGGTGAACGGAGGGGCGGAAGGCTTCACGGTACGACCGCAGGATCTCTGCTCCGTTACTGTCGCTCATAAACTGGCCAAAAACGTACCCCGTTCCGAGCTCGGCTGCGTACCCTGCGCTCTTGACATTGGTGCCCAGCATCCACAACTCCAGCGGAAGCCGCGGAATCGGCCGGGCGATCACCGGATGATCGTCGTAGCGGTAATTATCCGCTAGCAAGTCAGCCAGATCCTTGGCCAGCTGCGGATAGCGGCCGACCCGTTCCAGAAAATTGCCGCTTAAAGCCATCGTCACGTGCGCCTCACCGCCGGGAGCTCTCCCGATGCCGAGGTCGACACGCCCCGGATACAGGGCCGACAGCAGCCGGAAGCTTTCCGCAACCTTCAGCGGACTGTAATGCGGTAGCAATACAGCGCCAGACCCAAGACGAATCCGGCGGGTCGCCGCTCCAATGGCGGACAGCAGTACCTCAGGGGCCGCGCTGGCCAGTCCTTCCATCCCGTGATGCTCCGACGTCCAGTAGCGGTGATAGCCCAGCGCTTCCGCCTCCCGGGCCAAACGGATCGCCTGTTCGAGCGCCTCCTCCGCCGAATAGCCCGGAAGCCTTGGAACGAAATCCAGCAGACTTAGCTTCAACTTCCTTTCCCCCCTTCTGATTCTTCTTGCCCTTGAAAATACAAACGTTGAATCCCGCCCGGCCCAACATGGGTATCCCAGAACCCCAGGCCGGGCTGCAGCAGCGAACAAAGCAACGACATAACGCCGCCGTGGGTGACGATCAGCAAGCGCAAAGGTTCTTGCGCTGATGCTGAGGGTTGCGGCGCCAGCCCTAGCGAAAGAGGCTCCGCGGGTTGGTCGCTGGCCCAGCTTAGGGGGCCCGAGACCGTCCCCTTCACAGCTCCAGAACGCTCCAGCAGATCCCGGCATACCTCCGATACGCGCGATTGAAAAGCCTGCCACGATTCGCCGCCGGGCGGCGTTATCGCCTGCGGGTCATCGATCCAGGCTCGGTACCGCTCGTCATCCTTGAGCATCTCATAGGTTTGGCCTTCCCACTGGCCAAAGTTCATTTCCCGCAGCCGGGGGTCGATGTGCACCTTGTCCAGCAGATCGGGACGGGCCCAAGCCAACGTTTCCAAACAGCGCCGCAAGTCGCTGGCATACACCGCTGCAAAGTTTACCCCTTCCAGTTCCCGGCGCAGTTCGGTTAAACCCGACGCTTCTCCCGGCAGCAACGGGGGATCGCTGTGGCCTTGATATCGGCGTTCCGTGTTCCATGCTGTAAGGCCGTGGCGAACCAGCCACCATTCCACATTCATCCTCTTTCCACCTCCCCTGCGTGCCCACGATTCCGACTATATCCAACCCCAATTCCCGGTGACCGCAATCCAGATCCCCGTTCCCAGGATCACCGTGGCATTGGCGGCCCAGAACATCAAGCGGGCCGTGCTGGCTACGTCCTCGGGCACCAGCTCGCGGGTTTTCTCCCCCATATAAGCGCGGAACGATACGACGCCGTGGTAGGAATTTTCTCCGCCGAGCCGCACGCCCAGCGCCCCGGCCACCGCGGCCTCCGGGTAGCCGCTGTTCGGGCTCGGATGCTTGGGGGCATCGCGGCGTACCGCTCGCCGCGCGCCGCGGGCATCCAGCCGCAAAGCCCAGGCTGCGGCGAACAGCAATAGCGCCGTCAGCCGGGCGGGGATGAAATTGGCGATGTCGTCCAGCCGGGCGGAGGCCCAGCCGAGATCGATGTATTTGTCGTTCTTGTAGCCGACCATCGAATCGAGGGTGTTGACCGCCCGGTACGCCATCGCCAGCGGGGCGCCGCCCAGCAGCGCAAAAACGATCGGCGACACCACCGCGTCGACGATGTTCTCGGCGACGGTCTCGACGGCGCCGCGCGTGATCTCCGGCGCATCCAGGTGCGCCGTGTCGCGTCCGACGATCATGCCAAGCGCACGGCGGGCGGCGGGCAGGTCACCGCGCAGCAGGTGGCCGGCCACGTCCATGCCCGCTTCCCGCAAGCCTTTGGCGGCGATCGTCGTCCAGATGAGGGCGGCCTCCACCGCGGCCGCCAGCCACGGGCTGACCTGGGCGAGCAGGCGCAGCAGCGCCCAGGTCAGGGCAAAGCTGCCGCCGGCTACGACCAGCGGCAGCAGCACCCCCGCCGCGCGGTAGCGGCGGGGCGGGACGAGGCGGCGGATGGCCGCCTCAAGCGCGGCGATCGCCTTGCCCATCCCCACCACCGGATGGGGGAGCCAGCGCGGATCGCCGAGCAGCCGGTCGAGCGCATACGCGACCGGCACCACCCACCACGCCGCCATCATCGGCGCGCCCCCGCGCCTGCGGCCGCAGCGCGCAGCGACTCGCCTACGGCGGCGTACACCAGGCGGCCCACCGTGCCGCCCAGGTCCGTCGCGGTGCCCGCGTAAGCGTGCAGCAGCGGCCAGTCGGCCCGCTGACTCACGCCAAGCGCGACCGCGTCGGTCGTGGTGCCGGTGGCCGCAAGCCCGTTCTCGGCGTCCTGCACGCCGAGATCGCCCAGCGCGGCCGTCTTGGCCTCCGTCGCCGTCATTACGGCGTTGACCATCGCCGCCGGCGTCAGCCGCCCATCCACGGCCAGCAGCACATTAATCGTTCCCGGCGTCCATGAGGCCGGGAACGTCGTCCGCCGAACGCCCGCCCGCGCGGCGTTCGACGCCCCCGCCGTCGCGCAGCAGAAGACGGCGAAATCCTCGCCACATTCCTCCGCCACCGCGGCGTAGCGCATCGGGACCGCCGTCAGCAGCCCCGCTGTCCCAGCAGCCGGGTACTCCCATTGCTCCAGCAACTCCGCAATGTCTCGCGCCGGGTCGTCGCAGCGGTATTGGCGGTCGACATAGATGTTGACCATCCGCCGCAGCCGCCCAGCTCCTCCGCCAAACACCGCGCTGCTCAGCCCGTCCATCTCCTCCGGCGCCTCCAGCAGCAAATGCCGTTTTCCATACGCCAGCTTCAGCCCCGGCCAAGCTTCGGATGCATAGACCTCTCCTGGCTGTGCCTCCATAAATGGCATCTCTATCTTCACTTTATCATCCTCCCAGCATCACATCTCGCTCCAAGAAGTAAGGCTTGCTTCAACCAACGCCATTCAGCGTTCTTTCACAAACAACGCTCCTCGTCCTCTTCCTTGAAGGAACCTTCCTTTTATCGACTCTCTTCCGTCAACGAATCCCCATCACGGCTTCCAGCTCCCGCAGCAGCTTGCGGCAGGCCGACTCATCCTTCACCGCCAGCCGGATATCCCGGTTCGTCAGCCCCGGATACATCGCGCAGCTGCGCACCAGCACCCCGCGCCGACCAAGCGCAGTTTGCATCGATTCAGCCGTCCACGGCTCTGGCAGCCGCACAAGCAGGAAGTTCGCTTCGCCCGGCCAGGTTTGACACCCAAGACGCGTCAGCTCGCTGTGCATAAGGTCACGCTGTCGCTTCACCAACTCAAGGGTCGCCTGCTCATGCGAAGCATCTGCCCGCAAGCATACCTCGCCCGCCAGCAAGGCCAACGAATTGACGCTCCAGGTCACCTGCTTGTCCCTCATGCGCCGGGCCGTGTCCGGATGGGCGATCGCGTAACCGAGCCGAAGGCCCGGAATCGCAAAAAATTTCGTCATCGACCGAATCAATATCAGATGCGAGTTATTCCGAAGCTCCGGCAGCAATGTCTGACGCTCCGGTTCCGGAATAAAGTCGATAAACGCTTCGTCAATAACGATATACGTGCCGTACTGCTCTCCGGCCGCAGCAAACCGCCGCAGTTCGTCCAAGCTGTATTGCACACCGTTCGGATTGTTGGGCTGACCGATAAAGACTAAATCCGTCTTCTGAATCAACCCCTCCACTTCCTCCGGTGCGGCTTTAAACGCCCGCGCTTCCGTTCCAAACACCGACTGCACCCGGGCGCCAAACTGCTCCGAGAGCGTACGGTATTCCGAAAAACAAGGCTCCACCACCCCCACCTTCTGCGGAGTGAGTCCAAGCAGCGCCAATGCCATATTTTCCGCCGCCCCGTTACCAATGACCAGCATGTCCTCCTCGACTTGAAGGTGCATGCTCAACTGCTTGACCAGTCCGCGATGCCCCGGGTCCGGATACCGCACAATGCCGGGCAACGCCTCGCGCAGCGCCTCCAGCAGTCCAGGCGGAGGTCCCAACGGATTTATGTTCGCGCTAAAATCCGTCCATTCCCCAGCCGCCACGCCATACCGGGCCGAAGCGGTCAACAGATCGCCGCCGTGTCCGTATACTTCCAACTCCATAGAGTGTCATTCCTCTCTTCGCTTCAAAAAAGTTCAGGTGTCCCCATTATCGTTGTCCCGTCTTTTTCCGTCAACAAGGAAGGACATGGCGTTCTTTTTCCGCAAAAAACGATGCTCCCCCTTTGGTTTCGACACCAATTGGTTTACAATAAAATCGTATGCTTGTATGACTACATCCCGGGGCCTGAGAATCAGGTATCCGGCCGCAAAATAGGAGGATGGAGAACCATGCTGTTTATCGATAACGAAGGCATTACCGATGCGTCCGTCAATTTGGCCATCGAAGAATATGCCTTAAGACATTTACCGCTGGAGGACGACAGCTACTTGCTGTTTTATATCAACGCGCCTTCCATCATTATCGGCAAGCACCAAAACACCATCGAGGAGATCAATCAGGAATACGTGAAGGAGAACGGCGTACAAGTCGTTCGTCGACTTTCCGGCGGCGGTGCGGTCTACCACGACCTGGGGAACTTGAACTTTAGCTTTATCACCAAAGATGACGGCGAGTCGTTCCATAACTTCCGCAAGTTTACCGAGCCGGTGGTCGCTGCGCTCAAATCCCTTGGCGTAGATGCGGAAATGACCGGACGCAACGACCTTCAAGTCGGGGAGAAGAAAATTTCCGGTAACGCTCAATTTGCTACGCGGGGCCGCATGTTCAGCCACGGTACGCTGATGTTTAATCTGAACCTCGACAACGTCCAAGCCGCACTGAACGCCAATCCGGAAAAATTCAAGTCCAAGAGCACCAAATCCGTGCGCAGCCGGGTGGCCAACATCATTGACTTCCTGGATCGCAAAATGACGATCGAGGAGTTCCGCGCAGAGCTGCTGCGGCATATTTTTGGCATGGAACCAAACGAAGTGCCTCAATATAAACTGACGGAAGCGGATTGGGCGAAAATCCATGAAATCTCCGCACAACGCTACAAGAACTGGGATTGGAATTACGGTTTGTCGCCGGAGAGCAATGTGAAGCATGCGAAGAAATTCCCTGTCGGGATTATCGATTTGCGCATGAACATCAAGGACGGACATATTCAGGACATCAAGATTTACGGTGATTTCTTTGGTGTCGGCGACGTCGCTGATATCGAGGACAAGCTGAGAGGCGTAAAATATGAGGATTCGGCTGTACGGGAAGCGCTCACCGGCGTTGACGTGAAGCACTATTTCGGCAACATTGAGCTGGACGAATTCATCGGGCTGATTTTCCTTGAAGAATGACGATCATCCGACTTCTACCCTAACGCAAAAAAACGCCGCGAGCCGCACCCGCCTGGCAGATATGGCGCTGCTGTTCGTGGCGTTCATGTGGGGCTGTACCTTTCTGATCGTTCAGCATGCGGTGCAAGTGCTCCCGCCCCTGGCTTTTAACGGCATCCGTTTTATCGGGGCAGCGCTGCTGCTCGCTTTGATCATTAGCATGTTCTACCGGCAAGAATGGAAGCAATTGTCCTGGCGCATGATGGGGCATGCTGCGCTGCTAGGGTTATTCCTGTTTTTAGGCTATACGTTTCAAACGGTTGGCTTGCTGTATACCTCAACCTCAAACGCCGGTTTTATTACCGGATTGTCTGTTGTTATCGTGCCTTTTTTGTCCTTTTGGCTGTTAAAACATCAAATTTCGCGTTTCACCTGGATCAGCGCAATTCTGGCTGCCGCCGGGCTTTACCTGCTGGCGTTCGCCGGCAGTTCCGGCCTCGTCTTGAACCTGGGGGATGCGCTCGTGTTTTTGTGCGCGGTTGGTTTCGGTCTGCACGTCGCCTATACCGGCGTATTTGCCCCCCGTTATCCGGCCTTGCCCTTAGCTTCGCTGCAGATGGCGGTCGTGGGCGTCCTCAGTGCGGCGGGTTCGCTGCTGTTCGAGCGCACCGCTTCCTGGAGCGAAACAGCCGGTCAACTGATGCAGCCGGAAGTATGGCTTGCGCTGCTCGTTTCCATCGGGCCCACCAGTGCATTTGCGTTTTGGATCCAGACAGTATGCCAGAAATTCACCAGTCCTTCCCGGGTCGCGGTCATCTTCGCCATGGAACCGGTTTTTGCTGCAGCGACCGGCGTGCTTTTTGGCGGCGAGCAATTAGGCTGGGCCACTGGGCTTGGCTGTCTATGTATTCTGGGAGGCATGCTGCTCGCGGAATTAAAATCGGGTGGAGTTGAATCTGAATCCCCCGAATCGGTTGGATAGAGAGATCTTCCTTAAAGGAGAGAAACCATGTATAAACTGATTGCCATCGATATTGATGATACTTTAATTAATGATGACAAAGAGGTCACCCCTGCAACACAGCAGGCGTTGGAGCAAGCGGTGGCCAAGGGCGTCGTCGTCACACTGGCTACCGGCCGCGCTTACGCATCTGCTCAAGCGATCGCCCGTCAAACGGGACTTAACGTACCGATTATTACGTACCAAGGCGCACTGGTCAAAAACCTGATGGACGAAAAGGTGCTCTACGAGCGTTACGTCCCCATGGAAGCAGCACGCAAGCTGTTCGAATACTGCATCGAGCGCAACCTGCACCTGCAAACGTACATTGACGATAAGCTGTACGCCCGCGAGGAGAACCAGAAGCTGATCGACTACACCAAGCTGAACCGGACGCAATATTATGTGGAGCCGGATTTTGCCAAGCTGGTCGCCCAGCCAACGCCAAAAATGCTGATCATCGACGAACCCGATTACCTGGACCAAATCGCGCCGGAGCTGCGCGAGCTGCTCGGGGACGGCGTTCATATCACCAAGTCGAAGCCGAACTTCCTGGAAATCATGCATGAGGAAGGCACCAAGGGCCATGCTCTGCGCTTCCTGGCCGCCCATTTTGGTTGCGACTTATCAGAAACGATCGCTATCGGCGACTCCTGGAACGACCATGAGATGCTCGAAGCCGCCGGCCTAGGCGTGGCGATGGGTAATGCCATCCCAGCGCTGAAGGAAATCGCCGACTATGTCACGTTAAGCAACAATGAAGACGGCGTGAAGCATGTCATCGAGAAGTTTGTGCTGAATGCAAAAAACTAACTGGATCCTTCCAGTTAGTTTTTTTTTTTAATATAGCTGAAATTTCGAATATAATTTGCTGTTAAACGCCCAAAACTCGAAATCTATTCGGTTTTTCATATAGATTCAGGGCATTTGCGTCAAAATGGGGTGATTAAGCATGAAATTTCATATACATTTGGTCAAAATGACCCCACGTGGGTGAAATGTATTCGAATTTTCGCATACATTATCATGCCCACTGGAAACGGAGCTCAGACATCTGCTTGGACAACGGTTGGCAACGAAGTTCAGACATCTGCTTGGACAACGGTTGGCAACGAAGTTCAGACATCCGCTAGGACATTCGCTGGGAAACGAAGCCGTACATCCGCCGGTGCATCCGTTGGAACACAGCTGTACATCTGCTCGTAAATCCCTCGGACATCTCCTTGAAAATCCTTTGGAAATCCCCTCGGAGCCCCTTGGCCTTTACTTCCCCTTCTGCAGCGACATTTGCATTCCCGTCACTGCAAACTCCACTCCCTCTGGCAGTCCATAATCGCGTCGCAGATCGATGTCATGCGACAGATGCGTGAATACCGTCCGCGTCGGCCGAATCTCGTTCAACAGCTCCAGTGCCTCCTTCACGTCATACACCGACCGGGTCGTAAATTCGGCGGTTTCGTGATAAAAGCTTGTGCCCAGCACCAGCAGATCAAGGCCAAACAACGGCTGCTTTTGATCCTCTGGCAAGGCGATGGAATCCGAGCAGTAAGCCCAGGTGAAGCCATCTTTCTCTAATCGATAGGCGTACGAAAAGCCGTTTTTGCCGTGGAAGACCTTCCACGCGGAAATCTGCCACCGGGCTAGGCGAGTGCCCTCCGCGCCAACGGCATGCAGATCTAAATGGCTGCCCAGCCAAGGGAACTGGCGAAGGATCGTGTCCAACACCTCCTGCGGCGCATACAATTGTCCCCGTCTACCCAGCCAGCGGCAGGCATCGGCCCATTCGGGCAGTCCGCCAATATGGTCGAAATGGGCGTGCGTGATCAGAATTTGCTCCGCAAAACGCTGCCCTCGCCGCTCCAACCCGGACCGCCAATCCGGTCCGCAATCGATTAGGAAGCCGCCCTCTTCACCTTCCAC
Source organism: Paenibacillus sp. p3-SID1389 (assembly GCF_025151705.1). Classification (NCBI taxonomy): domain Bacteria; kingdom Bacillati; phylum Bacillota; class Bacilli; order Caryophanales; family Paenibacillaceae; genus Paenibacillus; species Paenibacillus sp. p3-SID1389. The sequence continues at coordinate 79,279 of NZ_JALXVO010000002.1, forward strand.
CGCCACCAGAGCGCGATACCTCCGGTTCACACCGGAGCTACGCGCTTCCCCGCACACCTCGCAATCACAATACACTCTAGGAACGCCCATCGCATCCCCGGTGCCGATAAACTCAAGCCGATCCATATCGAAATGTCTCCCTCCTGCCGAGCCGCTCGCCTTAGTTTTACGAGTCGTGCCCCGCTCGCCATATCCTGCAACTCTCGCGTAAAAAAGCGAAATTTAGGAAACCTCCCAAATCTCGCTTTGCTTGGCACTATCGCCCCAACAAATCCAACGAGATCGAATTAGAAAACCCGTTCATCTCCGGCGCGCCATAAGCGGGTTCAATCGTCAGCTCTAGGCTGTCTCCATAACTCAGCGTCTTGTCCTTGACGTAGAGATGCGCCCGGTTGTTGTGGTATTGCAGCAACCCTAAGCTGTCGCGCGCCCCTTCCTTCACGATCCATACGCGGACCATCTGCCCTTTATCCGGAACGAGCCCGCCGACCAGCATCAGCACCTCTCGGGTACCTGCATTGTACCACACCATGCCGTTCTCCGGCTCCATGCGGCCCATGGCGATTGGATAAGAGATCGTGTCCGGCTTCGACAGGACCGGCAGCGCTTCAGGCTCGTAGGTTTGCACATAGCGGTCCCAGCTGGCTTCGGGTTGGTTCAGGTGATCGATGACAACCCTCATGCCGACCAGTACGATCAGCGCGGCCGCCAGCGACACCGTCCACTTCCAACGAACGGTGAACAGCCGTAACGCTCGGCGTCGCCAGCTGATCCATCTTACCCGACTCCGCAGGCTGCGCCGTATCCGCTCGGAAGGGGTAGCGCCCGCCCACGGGTCCAAGCGCTGCGCGGAAGGAGAAACGGCCTGCTGATGCAGTTGAGGCTGCGACGGTCCTGGGGCAGCCGCCAGGTTTGGAGTAAGCTCCCGGTTGCCAACAGCCGGTCTCCCCGGCAGTTCCGGCAGCTCCATTTGCTCTGGCTGCACCTTCGTCCCCGGTTGCTCCGTTTTCTTCAGCTGCCCCGGCAATGAACCGTCCTCGCCGTCGATCCCCAGGACGCTCTCCCAATACGTTTTCTGCTCCAGGCAGACCGTGCAGCTATCCAGGTGCAACGCCATTTCAGAGTGCCGCGGTTCCTCCAGCGTTCCCAGCAACCAATCAATCCACTCCTGCTCGGTGTACATCCGAATGCAGACGTTCTCGTTGCCTGGCCCGCCGATGTTGCGAACCTTATCGCTGTCTTGCCCGTTCATGCTCATTCCCTCCTTCCAGCGGTTCTCCCCAACCTTGCTTCTCCAGCTGCTTGCGCAAATTGTTCAGCCCGTAACGTACCCAAGACTTTACGGTGCCAATCGGAACGCTCCAGGCTTCCGCCATTTCGCGTTGAGTTTGCAAGGCGAAATAAGAGCCCATAATCGCCTTCTTCTGCGTCTCCGGCAGCGCGTAGATCGCTGTGCGGAGCGCTTCCCGCTCCAGCCGGGACAAGACTTGGTTCTCGCCGGAGCTGTCTTCGTCCACCGCATCCCGGCGCAGCGCCTCATCGCCCGGATACTTCAGCCGCGCTTTGCGCCGCAATCGGTCCAGACTGCGGCTGCGGGTCATCACCGCCAGCCAGGCTTTGATTGACCCGCGCGACGGGTCATAGTCTTGCCCCCGCCGCAGCACCTCCAAAAACACCTCATGGCAAATATCCTCGGCCTCCATCCGCTCCCCAACCAGACGGCCGGCCACCTGCATGACAAAAGGAGAATAACAGGCATAAAACGCATCAAATGCGCGGACGGAACCGTTGCACATCTCACGCAGCTGCCTGGTCATCTCTTCATTTTGCAGGTCCATACTTGTCCCTCCCGCAAAATTTCTCCTCTTCTTACCTCCCGTTTTATCAAAAATGAATTCGCTTGAAAACCCCAAAAAAATTTCTAGAATCGAATAAATCCAAAGCGTCGTTTCGTGCGTACCTTTGATGAACATCATTATTTTTCTTAGGGGGTACAAGAGATGCTTCAAACCTATCGAAAAGCGGCGTTCTTGCTGCTCATTCTGGTCACGACCCTAAGCGTTGCCTTATCCGGGGTCGGCAAAGCCTCGGCGGCGGGCTCATTGGAGCTCTTCACGCCATATTTGGAATGGTCCGCTGCACCGGGCGAATCTGTGTCTTATTCGATCGATCTTGTCAACCATGGCAGCAGTACGGCTTCGGCCAATCTCTCGCTAGAGACGCAAAGCAAGGATTGGAAATACGAGCTCACCGCAGGCGGGCGCGAAATATCGCGGCTGGCGGTAAAGGCCGGTGAAACGCAATCCTTCACCCTCGATCTTGAGGTCCCGCTGCAAATTAACAAAGGCCGGTACGTGTTCAATCTTAAAGCGGATGATGCAACGCTGCCGCTGGTCGTTAACGTCTCCGAGCAAGGGACCTTCAAAACCGAGCTGACCTTGGATCAAGCCAACATGGAAGGCCATTCGGACTCCACGTTTACGTATAGCGCGGTGCTGCGCAACCGAACGACGCAAAAGCAGACCTACGCCTTCAACGCACAAGCCGAGCAAGGATGGGACGTTCGTTTCAAAGCTGACGGCAACAGCGTCACTTCGGTTGAAGTGGAACCCAACACCGAGAAGTCGATTACGATTGAAGTGAAGCCGCCGGAGCAAATCAAAGCCGGCACCTATGAAATCCCGATTTCGGCAACGAGCGGCGATACCACAGCCAACGCCAAAATCGAAGCGGTCGTAACGGGAACGTACGACATGAAGTTTTCCACGGTGGATGACCGGCTGAGCACAGACGTGGGCGCAGGTTCCGAACGCAAACTGACCTTCGTGGTCCAAAATACCGGCTCCGCTGAGCTGCAAGATCTCTCCTTCTCCTCGGCCGCTCCGACGGATTGGGAGGTGTCCTTCGAGCCTTCCTCGATCACATCGATCGCGCCGGGTGAAAGCAAGCAGGTTCAAGCCACCATTAAATCCAGCAAAAAATCGCTCCCAGGGGACTACATCGTCAGTCTGACTGCCTCCTCCGCGAACAAAAGCGCGAACGCTGATCTGCGGGTTACCGTAAAATCGTCCGTATTATGGGGATGGGTGGGGGTTCTCATCATACTGGCCGTTTGCGGAGGCATCTATTACCTGTTCCGGAAATATGGGAGAAGATAATCCATGGTTACGGAAACCGGCAAGACACCTACCCCATCGGCTACTGGCGAACGTCCGGTCATTGAACTCGTGCAGCTGACGAAGAAATACGGAGAAGCCACCGCCGTTGATCATCTGAACTTAAGCATCGCCCGCGGGGAAATCTTTGGTTTGCTTGGCCCCAACGGTGCAGGAAAAACCACAACGATCCTGATGATGCTCGGGTTGGCCGAGCCAACCTCGGGACAGGCGCGGATTTGCGGCTTTGACCCGACGCGCGAGGCGCTGAAGGTGAAGCGGAAGGTGGGTTATCTGCCCGATGATGTCGGGTTCTATGAGGATCGGACGGCGCTGGATAATCTTGTGTATACAGCAAGACTGAACGGCGTATCGGAGCAAGAAGCTTTGCAACGCGCCAAAGCCCTGCTGGAGAAAACCGGACTTGCAGACAACGCCGGCAAGAAGGTCGGAGCGTTCTCCCGCGGGATGCGGCAGCGGTTAGGTCTGGCGGACGTGCTCATCAAAAATCCGGAGGTCATTATCCTCGACGAGCCAACGCTCGGGATCGACCCCGAAGGGGTGCGCGAGCTGCTTGCCCTCATCTCTTCGCTCAGCCGCGACGAGAAGCTGACGGTGCTGCTGTCCTCGCACCATCTGCATCAAGTGCAGCAAATATGCGACCGGGTTGGTCTATTCGTCCAAGGCCGGTTGATTGCCTGCGGCGACATCCGCACCCTGTCCAAACAGCTGGATGCGGACGGCAACGTCTATGTAGAGGTTGGCGCCAAAGGCTGGACGGAGGAGCTAGCCCGTAACATTTCCAGCATCCAGGGCGTCCGTGACATCCGTTACCCGCAGCAAGGGGACGACGAGATCGAGCGGGGCGTTACCGCAACGGTGGTTTGTGAACGGGACCTTACCGCACAAATCGCCGAAGCCGTGATTCAGAAGGATGCGGAGCTTGTGTACATCCGCCGCAAGGAATACGGACTTGACGATATCTACCATCGCTATTTTGAAAAAAGGGGTGAGTCATGATGCAGCCAAACAAAACCGTGGGCAGCCGTTCTTTCAAAGAGCAGCTGCGCCTGGATGAGTGGCGGGAACGGGCACGCAAGCTATGGGCAGAGCTCCGTCCCGGCGGAGAAGCGAATCCGCCGCGGGAGCGCTCGTCTTCCTCTTTTTGGGTGATGGTCCAGAAGGAGATTGGTGACCACTTGAGCAGCTGGCGCTTTGGGATCCTAATGGGCATCATCGTACTGGCCTGCATCGGCTCGATCTATTCCGCTGTCTCGGCGATTCGTTCGGGCAGCAGTTCAGCTAGCGGCGGGGCGGGCGATACGTTCCTGTTCCTGAAAATGTATACCTTAACCAGTTCTGCACTGGCGGTTCCCTCTTTTTCTACCTTCCTCTCCTGGTTAGGACCGCTGATTGGAATCACGTTAGGGTTCGACGCCGTCAATTCCGAACGGAATAAAGGAACGTTGGGCCGCCTGCTGTCGCAACCGATCTACCGCGATGACTTCATCAAGGCTAAATTCGTTTCTGCTTTGGTGATCATTGCGGTCGTGGTCTTTTCGCTGGGGCTGCTGGTGATGGGACTGGGGTTGTTTACCATCGGATATCCGCCAACTCCAGAGGAATTCGCCCGTATCCTGATCTTCCTGCTGATTGCGGTGGTCTACATCGGCTTCTGGCTTTGCTTGTCGATTCTGTTCTCCATCCGCTTCCGGCAGGCAGCAACGTCGGCACTGTCGTCCATCGCCATCTGGCTGTTCTTTACGATCTTCTATGGCATGATCATCAACATGATCGACAGCGCGACGGCCGTCTCGCAAATGGCGGCGCCGGAGGCGCAGCTGCGGCAGATGAACCTCGTGCTGACGCTGAACCGCCTGTCCCCGACAGAGTTGTTCTCGGAGACGATCTCGACGATGCTCTCCCCCGGCGTCCGCGCCTTGGGACCGCTAACGATGGACCAGCTCGTCGGGGCGATCGCAAGCCCATTGTCACTGGGCCAAAGCCTATTGCTCATCTGGCCGCAATTGACCGGTTTGCTGGCCGCCACCATGATCTGCTTTGGCCTGTCCTACGTCCTGTTCATGCGTCAGGAAGTACGGTCAAGAGCATAAAATATGAAGAAGCCGCTGATTGGTTGGATCAGCGGCTTCTTTGTGTTTTTGTCGCGCCAAAATAGTGGTAATTTTTGGCCTTATTTCAGCCTTAACCCCTTGTTTCTGGAAAATAAGGCCATTTTAGGGTCTTATTTTCGCCAAATGTTGCTCAGAAGGGGGATTTCAAGCTCGTTTTCGCAGAATAAGGCCATTTTTTACCGTTATTCGTCCCGGTTATTCGCTCAACGTGAAAATAAGGGTAATTTGTACCCTTATTCTCCTCTTTTTGTCCGAATTAAACTTGACCCACGGAATTGCCCTTCACCAGCGTCACGTACACCCGCTCATGCTCGACCGGTTCCCCGGCCAGGATCTTCAGCAGCTGTTCGGATGCCAGCGCTCCCCACTTCCGCTTAGAATAGTCGATCGTCGCCAGACGCGGCACCGTATATTCGGCTAACTCGATGTTATCGAAACCGATAATATGGATGTCTTTGCCGATCACATAATCGGTCCGTTTCACCGCATTGTAGAGGCCAATCGCCATCTCGTCGTTCAGGCAGAATACGCCCACCGGTGTGGTCACGTCCCGAAGGATCTGCTCAGCCGCCCGTTCTCCGGCATCCTTATTGAAGTTTCCTTCGATTTCGGTCAGCTCCACTCCATCGAAACGGGCGACCGTCTGCTTCACCGCTTTCAGCCGCTGCTTCGAGTCATAGGAGCCCTTGGGCCCCGTGACGACATAAAGCTTGCGGTGCCCCTGCTCGATCAAGTGCTCGACCGCCAAGGTCGCTCCCGCCTTGTTGTCCAACAGAACCTGATTGATGTTCGGGTGGTTGAGCTCGCGGTCGAGCACCACGATTTTATGCCCAATGTCGGCGTACTTGAGCAGCTCCTGACTAGAGAACGTAGCGTCCAAAATAATCGCCCCGTCTACCATCCGCTCAGGCAGCAGTCGATGGGACTGCTTGCCGCTGCATACGACCATGTCGTACCCCTTCTGGTTCAGCACTTCTTTTACGCCCTGCAACAGGTCGCCGTAGAAAGCGCCGCTGAAGTCGGTCAAATACACGCCGATGATCTTCGACTCACGGGTTTTTAAGGAACGTGCGGCAGCATTGGGCACATAATTCAGTTGTTCCGCGATCGCCAAAATTCTTGCGCTCGTCTCGTCGGTAATTTTCGGACTTCCATTCAGTGCGTAGGATACCGTGGAGATGGAGACTCCGGCTTTTTTGGCAATGTCCTTAATGCTTACCACAACATTACTCCCCTTATCGGTAGTTCAAAAAGTGTTCTTTCCATCACGATGTGTTTCCTAGATGCAATTTCGACGTCGAATCTTGGACTCAGCCGGGAAAGCGTATGCTTCCGATGCATGTTTCCTTCGGAAACATTTCAGTTGCTCACGTAGGTTTTGCCTACGCTCCGCTACTCAATCCCTAAGCTTCATCCAACCTTCTCGGTGCTGGAAACCCCACTTTTTGAACCTCTATCTTATTCGGTAGTTCAAAAAATGGTCTTCCGATCACGAGGTGTTCCCCAGATGCAATTTCGACGTCGAATCTTGGACTCAGCCGGGACTTCCGTTGCTCACGTAGGTTTTGCCTACGCTCCGCTACTCAGTCCCTAAGCTTCATCCAACCTTCTCGGTGCTGGAAACCCCACTTTTTGAACCTCTATCTTATTCGGTAGTTCAAAAAATGGTCTTCCGATCACGAGGTGTTCCCCAGATGCAATTTCGACGTCGAATCTTGAATTCAACTTACATCCAGATTTCAACGACGTTATGATCATTCGACCCGAACGCCGCAAAATCCTGCCGGCTGATCCGAACGCCGCCGCTACGGTAAAATCCCGGATTCTCCCGAATCGGAATCTCTTGGCCGTTGATCCGCACTGCGCGGCCTTGGCCGTTCATGTGGTAGATGAACGTGGTCGGGAGGCCCATCCACGCAAAATCAAACCGCAGCCCATCCAAATGCGGCGGCAACACAGGGTCAATGATCAGGTCCTCCCCTCGCACTCGGATGCCTAGGCAGTTGGAGATCAGCTGGTTCATATAGATTCCAGGGCCGCTGGAATAAATACGCCAGCCGCCTTTCACCGGCACGTTCCCGCTCCGCAACTCATCAAACCGTTCCTCCGCATCGTAACGGGTGGCGAACTTGCCGTCCGAGCTGCTGAAGTAGACGTTGCTTTGCCGCAGCTCCGCATTCGGCACAACGTCCCTAAGCCCCACCGGGTTAATCTTGTGCAGCCCGCTCCAAGCTTCCTCGGCTTTGCCGAGCTTGGCCATCGCTTCGATGAAGCGGATATGGGCATGAACGTACTGCAGCCCGATCTCACGCCCGAAGTTGGACGCCTGCTCCGCCCGTCTGAAGTGTGTGCTAACGCCGCCCCGGTATTTGGCCGGCCGATCCATCAAGCGCACGCCATCCGGATGGTATAGCTTCTCTTTAATGACGCCGTAATGCGCTTCCGCCTGCTCAGCGGTGAGCAGCTCGGCGATCATGCTGCGTGTCATCGGCAGCAGCCGGTAATGGATCCCCGTTTTTGTATCCGTCGGATGCAGCATCAATTCGGCTTGCCCCGGTTGTTCCATATAGACGAAACCGGGGATAACTTCCGTGCCCAGCATATACTTGTTAAAATCACGCTTGATGCCCTCGGCCAGCTCCGCAAGTTCATTTGCCCAATGCTGCTCCTCTTCCGGCAACGCCTCCGCCAGCTGACGGAACGTCTGATACGTTAACGCCACCGTCCAGCTGCTGCTCATAAAGCGCTTGAGCTGGGCATTCGCCGGTTGCAGCGTATCGTCCCAATCCCCGTCGCCGTAGGAAGACAAATAAGTATCATGCAAGAAATGGCTGCGGATATAGCCGATTTCCTTCTTCGCATGCTCGCGGATCGTCGCCGGCGTGGCAGACAGTTCAAAGCTTCCTTTGACCGTATACGGAACCTCTTCATCCAGCAGCCCATAGTCCCCGGTCGCCGTCAAGTAATCACTCAGCACCTTCAGCGGCCAGACGATGATGTCGCCATGGCTCTCCTCCTGCTGAATCCGGAAGTAACGATCAAACATAAACCATTGCGGCCAGTTTCCGTCGTCCTCATATTGGTGAGCATACACCGTCTTCAGGATGTCTTTGACCACCCCGTATTTTTGCGTCGCCAAAAAATATTCCGCCGGTCCCTGGCAAACATCGCGGGTGCCCCAAGCGGCCCCGCCATATTGCTCCAGCCCATGGGGCAGCGAGAAATGGACAAGCATATTGTGCGTATACCACCAAGCCAACGTATTGAGCTTTTGCAGTTCCTGAGCTGCAGGCGCTGACGCTTCCTCCAGCGATAACCGGAAGCCGTTCATCACCCGGCCCAAAAACTCACGGTACCGAACGGCTTCTTCCTGTACCTCCCGAATCGCAGGCTTCGATTCCCCGCCATGCAGCAAACCTTGCACCGTGAGTGTCCAATTGCTGCAAGGCTCCGTTTCCAGCACCACCAGCGACGAGCTGCCCGGCGCTGCACCCGGAGCCAGCCGGCGTTCATCATATACGTTAAAGCCTGTTCCCGATACGTGCATCCGGTAAGCTAGGTCCGGATATACGGAAGCAGACAGCGCTTCGCGGTCGGCCCGGAACGTCAGCACCGATTCTTTTTGCTCCATGAGAAAAGAACGTTGGAACTCCAAATCATTCATAACGATTTGATTTGTCACCAAATAGCGGTACGCTCTGCCGTTCGCAGACACGATGTTCAACGCAAGTTCCGGGGAATCCGTTGCGGTATAGTTGGTGACAACGATCGTATCCTCCGCCATTTTATAGGTCCAGCGGGCGTAGTTAAAGCCCATCTCAAACATCGACGGCATCGTCAACAGCCGGTACACCCCGTCCAATTCCACGTAGATCCGTTGTCCGGACGCTTTGGAGACGTTCAGCGCATTGCGTACGTTGGAAACCCACTTGTGGAATGAGGTGTTGCCCACGACCACCTGGGAATTAAATACGCCGTACATGTATGAAGTTGTCGTGATCACTTCGCTGCCCACCCGGTCGTTCCCGCCGGACATCAAGATGATGCCATGCGGACGCTCGACCTGAAGCTCTTTTTCCTTCAAAACGACATGCTCGTGCGTATCCGTGAAGAAAGATAGCAGCTGCCCGCCATCCCGCTCCTCATGCTGACGATGCGGGAATAGCGCCTCGATTTCGGCGTCGTCCATCGGTAAACCCCACAGCGGCTCGCCCAATTCCGTCGCTAAGGTTACTGGAGCTGCAGCCTCAACCGCATTTACAGGGGCGGCCTCGAATTCACGCCACGCATCTTCAATCAACTCCTGGAATTCCAGCGTCTCGATCGCTTCCGGATGATCCTCCCGCACCAGCCCGTAGAAGACAACCCGCGCTTGCCCATTCAGCACCTGACGACCTGTTTGAAGCGCCGCATACGCAAATTCGTATTGATATACTTCGTTCGCCAGCTCCTTGCGCATCAGCGCTTCGGGGTGATCCGTCTCCTTATAGGACAACCCAAAAAATTGAAAGCCATCGGTCGAATATCCCGCAGCTCCGGTGAGCGCCCCTTGCTGCATATAAGGGAATTTTCCGCGCTGCGGCTGGTTTTGCCGCGAGCAAATGACCGTGCCCCGCCGCTCATGCCGGAATACGGTATGGTCGATGTATTGAGACATATACGCTTCATTGCTGCGTACCGCTCCCGGTTCGGCAAGCCCGATATCCTGACCATAGACAACGTCGATCTCAACCGAGGTTTGTCCCTCCAGCCGAACGTCCCAGAACCAAATGCCCCGGGAATCCAGTCTCAACACGACCTCGTACTGAATCCCTTCGGCTTCCCCCTTCCAAACCGCAGTATCCGCCCCGAAGCTCAGCCGGCTGATCGAGCGAATGCCAAGCAAGGGAATGGCCCGAATCCCCTCGGGGAGGTGCAGACGTAAATACAGATTGTTCAGCGAACCCTCCACCGGGCCGGATAACAGCTGATTCATCAGGATGTCCCGGTATTTCATTTCGTACAGATCGCCGCTGTTCCATAACGTAAAGGTCAAGTCCCCCGACTGAAGAACTTTCCACGCCTCCGTTGCTGTCGTCATCCTTTCCACTCCTTTGATCCTTATGATTTCTATTTTTGCAAAATAAATCGCACGCCCGCGGCATCCCGGCTGTTGGGACCCACAAAGGCCACAAACTCGCCCGCATCGCTGCTGTAAGTCAAATCGCTATGGTGATATCGCAGCTGCGCCTCGGTAATTTCAAAAGTGACTTCCTGAGTTTCCCCCGGCTGCAACAGGATTTTGCGGAATCCCTTCAGCTCCTTGACCGGCCGAACCACGTCCCCCGCGATATCGCGGATATAGAGCTGCACGGTCTCCTCAGCGGCTGCCGATCCGGTATTCGTCACGTTCACCTTGATTGTCAGCGGCTGTTCTGGTGTCATAACCGTTGCCGACAGTTCCGGTTCGCTATACATAAACGTGGTGTAGCTGAGCCCGAACCCAAACGGGAAAAGCGGCTCGTTTGGCATGTCCAGATATTGCGAAACGTATCTAATCTGAGCGTCCGACGCTCCCTTCGGGCGCCCGGTGTTGAAGTGGTTGTAGTACACCGGAATCTGCCCTGCTGCATATGGAAAAGACATCGACAGCCGTCCCGACGGCTGTACGTCCCCATACAACAGGTCGGCGATCGCATGGCCGCCTTCGCTGCCTGGGAACCAGGCTTCAAGCACGGCACCAACACGATCTGCTACGCCGTGCAGGTCCAGCGGCCGGCCGTTAAACAACACGGCCGCCATCGGCTTGCCGAGCTCAGCGAGACGTTCGATCAACGCCAGCTGCGCCTGCGGCAGCCGGATATCTCCCCGGCTGCCCGCCTCACCGCTCATTTCCGAGCTTTCGCCTAACGCCAGCACGATCACGTCGGCGCCAGCCGCTGCGGCCACAGCTTCCTGAAGCCGGCGGTCATCGGCTTCCTCGATGCCGCAGCCCTCCGCAACAACGATCCGGCTCGCGCCTGCCTTTGCGACTAGGCCGTCATAAAGGCGAACCGCCGCTTCCGTCGACCCCTGCCATGACCACGGGCCAAGAATGTCACCGCTTTGCGCAAACGGGCCAATCAACGCGATCGATTGATCCCGCCGCAGCGGCAGTACGCCTTCGTTTTTGAGCAGAACGCAGGATTTAGTTGCCAGCTCGCGGGAGGCGGCCCGGTGTTCCTCGCAGAAGACGATCTCCGCTTCCCGCTCTGGATCTGCGCCGCGATAAGGATTGTCAAAGAGTCCGAGCTTCTCTTTGAGTTGCAGGATCCGCAGCACCGCTTCGTCAATCCGTTTTTCCTCGACCACCCCGGTCTTCACCAGCTCCGCCAAATGCTTCATATAGCAGGTGGTCATCATCTCGATGTCGATGCCCGCTTCGATCGAGCGGCGGGCCGCTTCCTTCTCGTCGGCCGCAGCTCCGTGCGGAATCAGTTCTTTCACTGCGCCCCAATCTGAGATGATCACGCCGTCAAAGCCCCATTCTTCGCGAAGCAGCTGACGTAATAAGCGCCGATTGCCGGTTGCCGGAATGCCGTCCACCGTGTTAAACGAGGCCATAACCATTTCGCAGCCTTCTTCCAACGCGGCTTTGTAAGCCGGCAAATAGGTTTCACGCAACCGCCATTCCGACATGTCGACGGTGTTATAATCCCGTCCGCCCTCGGCAGCGCCATAGGCGGCGAAATGCTTTACACAGGCAGCCACCCGGCTTGTATCGTTCCGCAAATCGCGGCCCTGGAAGCCGCGGACAAACGCCCGAGCGAATTCGCTGTTCAGATACGGATCTTCGCCGGTCGACTCCATCACCCGCCCCCACCGGGGATCACGCACCAGATCGACCATCGGGGCAAACGTGACATGAACCCCTGACACTGCGGCTTCTCTGGCAGCAATTTCTGCGCTTCGCTCAGCCAGAGACAAATCCCAAGAGCAGCCGATGGCCAGCGGTACGGGGAAGATCGTTTTAAAGCCGTGAATGATATCGGCCATCATCAACAGCGGAATGCCTAAGCGGTTCTTCTTTAAATGAGCCTGCTGCACGTTGATCGCTTCCTGCGCTCCGGATAATCCGAGAACCGAACCTGTGTTACGCACTGTTTCCTCAGATACGCCCAGCTCCTGCATCGGACCAGTGATTTCTCCCTCGGTCCGGGCTCCTTCAAAGAACGGGACGGCGAGCTGCAGCAACTGGTCGATTTTTTCCTCCAGGGTCATCTGCTTCAGATAATTCTCTATGGGTTGTTGTGTCATGGGTTCCCCACCTTTTTCGATGTAAGATTATTGTTATAGCATGATGGTGAAACGTTTCGATTATTTGAATAGTTGGATTATATATCGAATCAAAAAATCCGTCAATTTTCATGGAATGCGATTTCAAAATTTGTAGAAACGTTTCAATAAAGTCGTTTTAACAAAATCAGCTCCGGGTTATGATCCGAAAAAAAGATATTGAATACGATTACAATCTGTTTTATAATGAATCGAAACGTTTCACTTAGTTCTGATTTTCCGGGAACTAGGTTCATATTTTTCTTAATCGAAACGTTTCACCTGTCTATTGTCGCTGTTCTGCGGCATCATCTTTGGTACAAACAAGGGGACCCATTTCTATGCTTGAGAAGGAGGTGTTGCCTGTCCTCAAGGCCGGCTCATCTGTTTTGCATAAAATCGCTAAATAATGTCTCATATTACTTACAGCTATTATTTTCAGAAAGGACGATCCTTATGTGGAAAAAAACAGCAACTACCCTGATTGCCAGCTCACTGGTGCTCGCTAGCCTTCTTGCTGGCTGCGGTTCGAAAGATAACGCGGCGAATGGCGGCAGCGGGAATGGGGCCGCAAACGGCGGCGACAAACAAGTGCAAATCAGCGTATGGGCGATGGGCGATGAAGCCAAATCGCTACCGCAAATCGCCGACGACTTCATGAAGGAGAACCCAAACATCAAGGTGGATGTCCAAGCCCTGCCTTGGTCCAATGCACATGACAAGCTGCTGACCGCAGTCGCTTCGAAGAAAGGTCCGGACGTCATCCAAATGGGGACAACCTGGATTCCGGAGTTTGCGAATGCCGGCGCGCTGATGGATCTGACTTCGGTGGTGGACAAGTATCCGGAGTTTAAAGAGGATCAATTTTATTCGGGCGCCGTAAACACGACCAAATATGACGGTAAAATCGTGGGGATTCCGTGGTATACCGAAACCCGCGTCCTCTTCTACCGGACTGACCTGTTGAAGGAAGTGGGCTATGACCAACCGCCAAAAACATGGGATGAACTTCGCGATGCAGCGAAGAAGCTGGCTGACCGTGGCAAAGGGAAATACGGGATCAGCATCGATATGAACGAGCAATCGCTGGCGTTTATGTTCGCCCGCCAGAACGGCTCCAAGCTGCTCGACGAACAGAACAAGCCGCTGTTTAACCAGCCGGAGTTCGTTGAAGCGGTGGAATATCTGAACGGATTCTTTAAGGACGGATCCGCGCCGATTGACCTCGGATTGGACCCGGTACAAGGGCTTAGCGGCGAGGGCGTTGTTCCGATGTTCATCAGCGGCCCTTGGATGATTAACTCCATCAAGACGCAAGCACCGGATTTGGAAGGCAAATGGGCGGTGGCTCCGCTGCCGGCGAAGAAGAACAATATTTCCGCGCTGGGCGGCTCCGATCTGTCGGTATTCCAATATACGAAACATCAGGACGAAGCTTTGAAGTTCATTCAATACATGAGCAAGCCGGAAACGCAAATCAAGTGGATGCAGCTGACCAAATCGCTGCCGACCAACTTGAAAGCTTGGGAAGATCCGTCCCTCAAAGACGATCCGAACTATCAGGCGCTGCAAGAGCAGCTGGAGCATTCCGAACCGATGCCACTGCTCACCACTTGGGAGCAAATTGCTCAAACCTACTTGAAGAGCTTTGAACGTATCGTTCGCGGCGGCGCGGATGTCCAAAAAGAAATGGACGCCTTCAACGCCGAAGCTGAGAAAATCCTCAGTAAGTAAGCGAAAGCTTTACCATACCGCCTCCAGCCCGCCGGCAGCTCCGGCTCCCCGGCGGGCAGAGGTGGTGACGTTAGCTTAGACGCGCTGAATAAAGGAAGTGATCCGAGATGAAAGGCTTATCGCAAAAAAATGCACCCTACCTGTTCATTGCGCCGACCTTGATTTTGCTGGCGCTCTTTTCGCTGCTTCCGATCGCCATTGCCCTGGTGATCAGCTTCACCGACATGGATTTAGCCGGGTTGGCCGACCTCTCCAACATCAGCTTTGTAGGTTTCGATAACTATAAGGAAGTGCTGTTGGACCCATCGTTTCAAAAATCCATTTTTAACACGTTATTTTACGTTATTATCGGCGTACCGCTCGTTATCATCATTTCCCTGTTGATCGCCTTGCTGATCAACTTCGGTAAAGCCCGTATTTTCAAAGCATTTCGGGTCATTTTCTATATGCCGTCGGTTACCAACGTCGTGGCGGTAGCCGTCGTATGGAGCTACCTGTACAACCCGTCGCTGGGACTGCTCAACTATATTTTGAACTCGCTGGGGTTCGGGTCTGTCCCTTGGCTGCAAGATCCGGTCATGGCGAAAATCTCGCTGATTATCCTGGCCGTATGGCGGGCGATTGGCTTAAACATGATTATTTTCATCGCTGCGATCAAAGGCATCTCGAAAACGTATTATGAAGCGGCGCAAATCGACGGAGCCAGCAACTGGCGGCAAACCTGGTCGATTACGATTCCGCTGCTGCGCTTCGCCATCTTCTTTGTCTCCATCACCACGATGATCGGCTGGCTGCAGTTCTTCGAGGAACCTTTTGTCATGACCAAAGGCGGTCCGCTGGATGGCACGATCTCCGTAGCTTTGTTTATTTATAACAACGGCTTTCAATTCAGCAAATTCGGATATGCTGCGGCAGGCTCCTTTATTCTGTTCTTCGCCATTATCCTGATCACGTTGATCCAATTCAGATTTCAAAACAAGGAAGCGGATGTCTGATGTCATCCCGGGAGGTGTACACACATGCAAACCAGAACCTCGGGCGATAAAGCGCTGCAATGGCTGGTCGGAATTCTGCTCGGCGTGATGGGCCTGCTGATGCTGCTGCCATTCGTCTGGATGATCCTGTCGTCGTTTAAACCGGAAAGCGAAGTGGCGCAGATCCCGCCGACCCTGTGGCCCCACCAGTTCACCCTGGAGAACTTCCAAGAACTGTTTGAGAATATGCGGTTTGGCGTTTATTTGCGAAATACGTTGATCATCGTTGTCTTTTCCTTCCTGGGTCTGTTCCTGAACGCCCTGGCCGGCTTTGCTTTCGCGAAGTACAAGTTTAAGGGGCGGGATGGTCTGTTCTATCTCGTTTTGGCCACCATGATGATTCCCGGGCAGGTCACGATGATTCCGGTCTATCTGATCCTGAACATGATGGGCCTAACCAACACGATGATTGGGATTGTACTTCCAGGCTTAGTAGGGGCCTTCGGCATTTTCTTGTTCCGCCAATTCATGTCGACGATTCCCGACGAGTTGTTGGAAGCCACCCGTCTGGACGGGGCCGGCGAATTCCGTATCTTCGTACAGATCGCCTTGCCGATCTCCAAGTCGATCCTCGCGGTACAAGGCATCCTGACCTTTATCGCGGGCTGGAACAGCTTCCTGTGGCCGCTGATCATTGCAAACGACGAGAGTCTATATACCCTGTCGGTTGGCCTGCAGCTGCTTAAAGGCCAGTACGGCGGAGACTACGCCTTGCAGATGGCAGGCTCGGCATTTATGGTTGTTCCGATCATCATCATCTTCATCATCTTCCAAAAACATATTATCGAAAACTATTCGATTTCCGGTATGAAATAACAACTAAAGGGCTGTATCGTGGAAAGCCGTTTACGCTTTCCTTGATACAGCCCTTTAGATTTAAATGATCACGCTGAGCGGTTCACGCTTCAGCGGATTCTCAAGAATCCAGCTTCGTTCGTCGTCAAAGAGATAAGCGCGGTGCACCAGCACGCGCACTTCCTGTCCTGCCTTCAACGTTTCCTTCTCCAGGGAGCGGAAGGTCGTCAGTGTATGTCCGCCGACCTCGACCTCCACCAGCCATTCGCTGCCGCGGAAGTGAAGATGCTTCACCACACCTGGAGCGGTTGCGGATAACAGCGTAAACTCGTGCTCAGTGCCCACTTCAATATACTCCGGACGGATCAAGGCTTTCGTCGCCAGCCCTCCACATTCTTCCTCGAAGCCCTTCAGATCGGCGGCGCGCTCCACCAGCGTCGATTGGCCGATAAACGAGGCGACAAACGGGGTCTGCGGCTCCTTATAAATATCCCATGGCGTCCCTTTCTGCTCCAGCCGACCTTGATTAATGATCATAATCTCATCGGCAACCTCAATTGCTTCATCCTGGTCATGGGTGACGAAGATGGAGGTGATGCCCACCTGCTCGATCAACTCGCGCAGCCACGACCGCAGCTCCTGGCGGATCTTTGCGTCGATCGCCGCAAACGGCTCATCCAGCAGCAAGAGCTGCGGCTGCGGAGCCAAGGCCCGGGCAAAAGCGACCCGCTGTCGCTGCCCGCCGGACAGCTGATGCGGGTAGCGGTGCTCGAATCCGCTCAGCCCGGTCAGCTCAACCAGCTCCATCACCCGCTTCCGTATTTCTGCCTTCGGTACTTTCTTCACTTGCAACCCAAAAGCAATATTATCGAATACGGTCATATGCTTGAAGAGGGCATAACTCTGGAATACGAAGCCGATTCCGCGATCCTGCGGCTTTAATTCATTGACCCGCTGTCCATGGAACAGAATCTCCCCTTCATCCGGCTGCTCCAAACCTGCGAGCATACGAAGAATCGACGTTTTACCGCCGCCGCTCGGCCCCAGCAAGCCGATTAATTGCCCCTTTTCGATGCCAAAACTAACATCTCGAACGGCATGGAAGCTGCCAAAATGCTTATTTAAGTTCCGCACTTCTACATGCATGCCAAACCCCACATCCTTTCCAGTTTCGAAAGCCCAAGTCAAGTTGCTGCCGTTCCTCTCAATGCTGCCCGAATCCGTTCAATCATTCGTTGAATTCTGATAAATTTACTTGGATTAATGTTAAGAATAGATTACCAAACCCTAGGCATTCCGTCAATCTGAAAAAAAGTAGTAACCAAGCGGGAGTACGGCTTTTTTTCGCCAAAACCCAAACGAAAACCGGCACTTCCCGATGAACTTCAGCTCGGAATGGCCGGTTTTGTCAATTAGTGTTATAAAGTATTGATGCTATACTGGTGTAATTGGATAAAGTGCGAAGTGAAAACAAAAACGCCTTATGACGTTATACGGTAAACGCTGTGGCTTAACAACTTTACGTGGGCGACAGCAGCCGGCTTAATCTCTTCAAAGGTCAGCCGATCTTGGATGTAGTAAGAGATAAATCCATGCATACCCAAAAACATACTGAGCGGAAGAGACGGATGCTTCTCCAGCGGATGCTTCTCTTCCTGCAGAAAACTGCGAATGAGCGACTCGAACATATTAAAACATTTAGCTTGTTCGTTGCGACAGTATGCTAGGATCTCCTCATCCCTGAGCATAAACATGATTTCGTATTGGTGCGGATGCTCCAAGCCGAATTTGATAAACTCCAGCATCAGCTGTTCCGCTTTGGTGAGCCCGTCGGCTGGCGGTCGTTTTGTCACTTGCTCGCACAGGTGGGTAAGCGACTCGAAATCTTTTACCACGATGGCGTAAAACAATTCGGCCTTTTCCTTGAAGTGATAATATAGCGAGCCGTGGCTGTATCCCAAATGCTGACCGATGCTCCTCATGGATATTCCGCGGTACCCTTTGGTAATGAACAAATGACGGGCCGCTTCCATAATTCTTTCTCTCGACAACTCCTGATCAACTGCTCTTCTTGCCATAGGCCTTATTCCCCTTCAATAAAATAAACCTTGTCACCTTCCGTCATCACGGCCTGACCCCCCGTCAAATCGGTCATCCAATCCATGAAGGCGCTTGCCTCCGGATGAAGCGGCAGACAGCATAATGTCACCTTATCCGCAAACACCGTCTCTCCCTTACGGATGCCGCGGTTCCGCAGTTCATTCTCCACTTTGCCCAGCCAGGTGTAATCCAGTTCAACAAACACTTCTTGATGCAATACGCGGGTGATCACTTCTCCTGCTTCGAGCGCTGCGACAGCTCCGTCGGTGTACGCACGGATGAGGCCGCCCGCCCCCAGCATAATCCCGCCAAAATACCGGGTTACGACGATTGCCACGTTCTTGAGGCCCTGATTTTTGATCACCTCCAAAATCGGCTTCCCGGCCGTACCGCTTGGCTCTCCGTCGTCTGATTGCTTCTGGATTTCGTCCCGTTCCCCGATCATATAAGCGGAACAGTTGTGCGTAGCGTTCCAGTGCTTCTTCTTGATTTCCTCGATAAACTGGAGCGCCTCAGCTTCGGTTTCCACCGGCTTCACGTGCCCGATAAACCTTGATTTCTTGATGACGATTTCCTTTTCTCCGGATTGCCTGACCGTCTTGTACTTTTCTAGCATATGAGACCATCCTTATGAATGTGCCAAGAAGCAGCTCCTCCGGAACTTGCCGGTGAACTGCTTCTGGCGCTGATAAACATTTAATAGAAATTACCTATATTACTTGGAAAGACGCGCTTCGAGTTCGGCCTTTTCCTTCTCGTACCCCGGTTTGCCAAGGAGCGCAAACATGTTCTTCTTGTACGCTTCTACACCCGGTTGGTCGAACGGATTTACGCCCAGCAGATATCCGCTGATACCGCAGGCTTTTTCAAAGAAATACACCAGGTAACCAAAGGAGTACGGTGTCAAATCCGGCACATTGACAACCAAGTTAGGTACTTGACCATCCGTATGCGCCAACAGCGTACCTTGGAACGCCTTCTTGTTCACGAAGTCCAGCGTTTTGCCGGCCAGGAAGTTCAAGCCGTCCAAGTCCGCCGGATCGGATTCGATCGTGATGTGGCTAGGCACCTCAGTTACTTGAATGACTGTTTCAAAGATGTTCCGGTTGCCCTCTTGGATAAATTGGCCCATGGAGTGCAAATCGGTGGAGAAATCAACCGATGCCGGATAGATACCTTTGTAATCCTTACCTTCACTTTCACCGTACAGCTGCTTCCACCATTCCGATACGTAGTGGAGGGAAGGCTCGTAGTTCACGAGAATTTCCGTGACTTTCCCTTTCCGGTACAAAGCGTTCCGGACAGCCGCATATTGGTAGCTTGCGTTCTCAGCCAGGTTCGGGTTGCTGAATTCCTTCTGTGCGTCGGCAGCACCTTGCATCATTTCTTCAATATTAATACCTGCAGTCGCAATCGGCAACAGGCCAACCGCAGTTAATACGGAATAACGTCCACCAACGTCGTCCGGAATCACAAATGTTTCGTAGCCTTCTTCGGTAGCCAGCTTCTTCAAGGCACCTCTCGCTTTGTCGGTCGTCGCGTAAATGCGTTTGCGCGCTTCTTCCTTGCCGTACTTCTTCTCTAATGCCGCACGGAAAATACGGAAAGCGATCGCCGGCTCCGTGGTCGTCCCCGATTTGGAGATGACGTTCACGGAGAAGTCTTTGCCTTCGATCAGTTCAAGCAAGTGATTCACGTAAGTGGAGCTGATGTTGTTCCCGGCAAAATAAATCTCCGGCGTCTTACGCTTGTCCTTCGGCAAGAGGTTATAGAACGAATGGGACAGCGATTCGATTGCGGCGCGCGCACCCAGGTAGGAGCCGCCAATCCCGATGACGATCAGGACATCGGAATCGCTTTGGATTTTGGCCGCAGCCTTCTTAATGCGGGCGAACTCTTCTTTATCATAATCGGTCGGCAGGTTGATCCAACCCAGGAAGTCGGAACCTGCCCCGGTGCCATTATGTAATTGCTCATGAGCAACGCGAACAGGCTCGGCAAAATAATCGATTTCATGTTGTCCAACGAATTGCAGGGCGTTACTGTAGTCAAAAGTCACTTTTTTGGACATAGCTGATACTCTCCTCCGTCTAATATTTATCTTAACTGGCCCTATCCAAGAGGAAACGTTCAATATCTGCTGGTAGCTGCAATCTGGTAAATATATCCGGCTGAACGCCGCCTCAAATAACTTAAACCTAGGATACTGTAATTTCCCAGCGATGACAAGGGCACAATATACAGGTTTCCACAACCCGTGCTAAAATAATTAAATGATGTTCAATTCTTATGGGAAGTTGGTGACGAACTTGAAAACAATCGGATTTATCGGCCTCGGGACGATGGGTGCACCGATGGCTTCGAACCTGCTTCGCGCAGGTTATCCTGTAACAGTATTTAACCGGACCGCCTCTAAAGCAGCGCCGTTAGCCGAATTGGGTGCCGCCGTAGCCCCTTCACCAAAGGAAGCCGCCGCCGGAGCGGACGTTGTCATCACCATGGTCAGCAACGATGATTCCATCGCTGAAGTATACGAAGGGGAAAACGGCGTCTTAGCCGGAATCCGGCCCGGAACGACCGTCATCGACTGCTCCACCATCTCACCGGCGCTCGTGCAACGTCTGGCTAAACAGGTAGCCGCACTTGGCGGCGCGTTCCTTGACGCCCCGGTCACCGGGAGCTCGCCGGCAGCGATCGACGGCACGCTCGTCTTTATGGTCGGCGGCTCGGCGGAGACGCTGGCGCAAGTAACGGATCTGTTTGACACGATGGGCAAAAAAGTGCTGCACATGGGTGACAACGGCAGCGGCGCCGTCGCCAAGCTGGCCCACAACACCATCGTTGGCATCAACAACCTGGCGCTGGCCGAAGGCTTTGCGATCGCCGCCAAGTCGGGTCTGCCGGCCGACCGCTTCCTGGAGCTCGTGCAGCTGGGCTCCGCCGGCAGTAAAGCCGCAGAGCTCAAAGGCCGCAAAATCATAGAGCATGATTTTACGAATCAATTCTCGCTGGCGTTGATGCTCAAAGACTTGAAGCTCGCGTCTGCGCTAACCGACGGCTCCGGCATCCCGGCCCCGATGCTGAACCTGGCCAAGAGCCTGTTCCAAGCGGGGCAAACCCAAGGCTTCGGCGATGAGGACCTCTCCTCCATCGTCAAAGTGTATGAAGCCTGGATTGGCAAGCAAATCGGCGAATAATCAGAAAGCCGCTCCAACAGGAGAGGAACATAAAGGCAGGTTCAGCGTTGTCGTTCATTCGCTGATACCTGCCTTTTTGGTTATCCCGCCAGGAGGCTGCTACGCCTCGGCTCCTGCCCCGTAGGAGCAGCAGTAATCGGTGACGCTGCGCACCTCCAGCTTGAAGGAAGACTTGGCGGGAACGGTGAACGTTCCACGCCCGCTAATTTCGCGCCACAGCGTTTCGCCCGGAAGCAGCACCTTCAGGTCCCCGGACAAGATGTCCATCACTTCCAGCGAATCCGTGCCGAATTCGTACTCCCCGGGGAGCATGATCCCCAGCGTCAGTTTGCTTCCGTCTGGAAGCCATACGGTCCGGCTCGTGACTTTGCCGTCGAAATAGATGTTGGCTTGCTTATCTACAGTCACATTTTGCAGTTGCTGGGTCACGTTCCCCTCTCCCTTCCATCCCCTAACAAGAGGTTGTTCAACAAGTCGGCCTTAACCCGACTTGTTGAACTTACACTAAAATTATTTCAATTGAGCTTTCACGTGGCTAACGACGTTCTCAACCGTAAAACCGTACTCTTCGATCACTCTGTCGCCAGGCGCGGATGCCCCGAACTTGTCGATGCCGATGACCGAGCCTTTCTCGCCGACAAAACGTTCCCAACCAAATGGATGCGCCATTTCTACGGCTACGCGGGCTTTGACATCCGGCAGGATGACGGAGTCCTTGTAAGCTTGATCTTGCTTGTCAAACAGATCCCAGCTTGGCAAGCTGATGACGCGTACATGGATGCCCTCTTCAGCCAATGCGGCTTGGGCTTTGATCGCCAGCTGAACTTCAGAGCCTGTAGCAATGATCTGAGCCACCGGCTTGCCGTCCTTCGCATCGGATACAACGTAACCGCCGCGCTTCACGCCTTCGCGTGCTTTTTCAGCCGTGTTTTCCAGGATCGGCAGGTTTTGACGCGTCAGCACCAGGGCCACCGGATTCGCTTTATTTTCTACTGCATAAGCCCATGCTGCGGATGTTTCGTTGGCGTCTGCCGGACGGATTACCGTCAAGCCTGGGATGATGCGCAGGGAAGCTAGTTGTTCAATCGGTTCATGCGTTGGGCCGTCTTCGCCAACCGCGATACTGTCATGTGTCAGCACGTAAGTCACCGGCAGCTTCATCAGAGCGGACAAGCGTACAGCTGGACGCAGGTAGTCGGTGAACACGAAGAACGTACCGCCGAATACTTTCAAGCCGCCGTGCAGCATGATGCCGTTCATCGCCGCAGCCATGCCGAACTCGCGCACGCCGAAGTACAGGTTGCGGCCATCGCGGGTTTCCGGCGTATACATGGCCAGGTCGTTCAGATGCGTCATCGTCGAGCTTTCCAGGTCAGCGGAGCCGCCCAGCAGCTGAGGCACGTTCGGAGCCAGTCCGTTCAGCGCGTTACCGGAAGCGACGCGAGTCGAAACGGCTTTGTCCGAAGGGCTGTATTTCGGAAGCTTCGCATCCCAACCGGAAGGCAGGTCACCAGCGATCGCACGCTCGAATTGAGCAGCCAGCTCCGGATATTGTGCTTTATATTGCTTGAACGTTTCTTGCCAAGCTTGATATGCCGCAATACCGCGTTCTTTGACTTTGGCAAAATGCTCGCGCACTTCTTGGGGAACATAGAAATCTTCTTCGTAAACCCATTTATAGTTCTCTTTCGTCAGCTTCGCTTCTTCAGGTCCCAGCGGGGAGCCGTGCGTACCGCCGTGCCCGCCTTTCCCTTGCTTGTTCGGGCTGCCGTAGCCGATAATCGTCTTCACTTCGATCAGCGTTGGGCGTTCGGTGTCGCGTTTTGCTTCTTCGATCGCCGCTTCGATCGCAGCCAGATCGTTGCCGTCTTCGACGCGCAGCGTTTGCCAGCCGTAAGCTTCAAAGCGTTGACGCACGTTTTCCGAGAAGCTGAGGTTCAGCTTACCGTCCAGCGAGATGTCGTTGGAGTCATACAGGAAGATCAATTTGCCCAGCTTCAGGTGGCCGGCAAGCGATGCGGCTTCGCTGGCTACGCCTTCCATCAGGTCGCCGTCGCCGCAGATGCCGTACGTATAGTGGTCGATTACTTTCAGATCGCCTTTATTATAGGTCGCAGCCAGTTGCGTTTCGGCAAGCGCCATCCCTACAGCCATCGCCAACCCTTGGCCCAGCGGACCGGTTGTTGCATCAACGCCTGCAGTGTGACCATACTCTGGATGGCCTGGCGTTTTACTGCCCCATTGACGGAATTGCTTGATTTCTTCCATTGGAAGGTCATAACCGCACAGGTGCAGCAAGCTGTACAGCAGCATGGAACCGTGGCCGGCGGACAAAACAAAACGGTCGCGGTTGATCCAGGTTGGTTCGTCTGGATTGTGGACCATCGTTTTGGCGAACAATTGATAACCCATCGGAGCAGAGCCCATCGGCATGCCCGGATGACCGGATTTCGCTTTTTCGATCGCGTCGATCGCCAGCGTACGAATTGTGGTGATCGAGAGGTTATCGATCGAATTGTTGTCTGTAAGTGGCATTCGTATTTCCTCCTTAATGATGAAAAAATCTTGAAACTCATGAAACCTTAACGCTGCGGTTACAAAACAATCATTTTGAATAAATCATTTTGACTTTATCTATTGTAGCACTTCCTTCTCCCCTTTTCCATACCATTATTCCCAAACCTTCTCTCGCGAATGAAATATTTTGAGTTGATTTAGTTACTCATCCGCCGTTTTTGCCGGTGACTATGTATTACGGGGAGCGTAATCATAGCAAAAAACCGGCACCCATGACAAGCCGTCTGGGATGCCGGTTTTTCTTTGCTCGAATGGAAACTGCACGGCCGGTTAGTTAAACACAACCGTCTTGTTTTGATGCACCAAAATCCGATCTTCGATATGCCATTTCACTGCCCGGGCTAACACGACCCGTTCGATGGTGCGGCCGATGCGCTTCAGCTCGCTCACATCGTCACGGTGGCTGACACGCTGCACGTCTTGCTCAATGATTGGGCCGCCATCCAGCTCCTCCGTCACGTAATGCGCGGTGGCACCGATGATCTTTACCCCGCGGTTATACGCTTGGGCGTACGGTTTTCCCCCGACAAAAGCAGGCAGGAACGAATGGTGGATGTTGATCAAACGATTGCGGTACGGCTCGATCAAGGCCGGAGAGAGAATTTGCATGTATCTCGCCAGCACGATCAGGTCAACCTTGCCGCTAACGATCTCGAGTTGCTTTTGCTCCGCTTCGTGTTTGGTCTCCGGCGTCACAGGGATATGGTAATACGGAATCCCAAACGACTCGACGTACTCCTTCATATCCGGATGGTTGCTCACCACCATAGAGATTTCAGCGTCCAGGTCGCCGGCCTGCCACTGCCAGAGCAGCTCGACGAGGCAATGATCCTCCTTCGACACGAAGATGGCCAGCTTCTTCTTGCGGCTGAGCTGATAGATGTTCCACTGCATCCGGAACTGCGAAGCAATCGCTTCGAAATCGCTTTTGAGCGCGTCGATCCGCCCGTCCAATCCGTCCAAATCAAATTCGATCCGCATAAAAAACATCCCGCCCTCGGGGTCCATCGTATATTGGTCCGATTGCACGATATTCGCTCCATGCTCATACAGGAAGCGGGATACGGCCGCAACGATCCCCGGTCCGTCCGGACAGGAAATCAGCATGCGCGCACGATTGCTTTCATAAGGCTTTACGGGTTGTCCGCCCGTTTTGACATGTGTATCCATTGTTCTTCCGATCCCCTTGCTTCTTGTGTTATCTATATCTTATTTACCGCTGGCGAACCAGGCCACCAGGCGATGGTTGATCTGCTCTTCCGTCAGATCCGGGAATAAGCTTGCTTCCACGGTAAGGTCGTATAAGCGTTCCATCGGTTCACGCGGGTCCGCTTTTTTCGCTTTGGCGTCGTTTTTGAGCAGATTCCACGTGTCTAACACAAAGGAACGCGAATGGATGTCCTGCTTGGCGAAAAAGTCAGCCAAACGCTCCACATCGCTCAGGAAGGCATCGCCAAACCGTTCGGCAACGTTCCCCCGCAGCAGCGCGATTTCCACTTCGTACATCGGACGTTGCGTCTTCGCATCCTTCCCGACCCAAGGCGTCTCCAGAATGAACGGCCGGCCTTGCAGCGCATCGTGGTGCACAACGCGATTGATCGCTTCGAATCCGATCCAGCCGGAGCCAATCGGTGCATGACGGTCTTTGGCCGCGCCTACCGGATTTTTGCTGTCATTGATATGAACGACTTCAATCCGCTTTAATCCGATCGTGTCATCGAACTTCTTCAGTACCCCGTCCAAATCGTTGACAATATCGTACCCCGCATCATGGATATGGCAGGTATCGAGGCAGATCGTTAACCGCTCGTTGTGTTGGACTTTGTCGATAATCTGCGCGATCTCCTCGAAGCTCCGCCCTACCTCTGTGCCTTTGCCGGCCATCGTTTCCAGAGCGATGCACACATCCGTTTCGTTGGTTCCGTTCAGGACTTCGTTTAGTCCCTCTGCAATGCGGTTCACCCCATATTCGGCATCCTTGTCCGTAAAAGCGCCGGGATGAAGCACGATGTTACGTACACCAAGCGCATGCGTGCGGCGGATTTCCTCCTGCAGGAAGTCAACTGCGAGCTGATAGGTGTTGGATTTATAAGAACCCAAATTGATAATATAAGGCGCATGGACCACGATTTCGCCGATCCCGGCTTGCTCCATCGCCGCTTTGCCTTCTTCAATATTCATCGATTCAATCGGTTTACGCCGCGTGTTTTGCGGTGCCCCGGTGTATATCATGAACGAGCTGGAGCCGTAGCTCACCGCCTCGGCCGTAGCGCTGGGCAGGCCCTTGTCCGAGAACGAAACATGGGAACCAATTTTCAGCAAAGTGTTTTCCCCCTTTTGGACATTAAATCGCTAAACAAACCTATTTTAGCTTGAATGCTGAAATAAATAAAGAAATAAGGTATAATTTTAGCTGATTATCTCTGATTTGAAAGATTTAATTTCTACTATTCATAATAGCTGAATTTTTCGCGAAAAGCGAAATCCGTTCCGAGGTGATGAATGTGCTGCAAACGACCGTTTACATATTGACCGCCCAAGGCCCAAACCGCTGGTTTATGAACAGTATTGCGTTTTGGGGCTTCGTGCTGCTAGGCATGATGGCGATCGGCGGTTACTTTATGTTCCGCAAATTCCTGAAAGTGCTCCCGAAGGCGGACGGCATGTCGAAGCTGGATTGGCAGAACTATTGGGTTGAGAAGAGCCGCCATCTCTGGACCGACGAGGCCAAGGCATTCCTCGACCGGTTGGTTGAGCCGGTTCCGGGGCCGTTCCGGGATATCGCCAAGCATTCGATTGCCGCCGAGATCGGCAAAATCGCGGTGCAGGAGAACGCCTCCGAGGTTACGCAGGAGCACTGCATCCGAGGCTATATCATAGCCACGCCGAAACGCGACAACAAGTTCCTCGTCAAGTTTTTGGAGAAAAATCAGATCGATTATCGCCCTTACCAACATCTAATGAACAAATAAACATCTACCCGCGCAAAATCACATCCGGCACCTTGTTTTGCACTAGGTTGCTGGATGTTTTTGCATGAAGGAGGTTTTGCCGCATGAAAGCGGTCATTTTTGGGGGATCGGGGTTTATCGGCCGGGCTTTAGCCGAGTATTGGCTGGACCTTGGACATGAGGTTATGGTCGTCACGCGGAGGACGGCCAAGGGAAATCGCTGGCTGCGTGAGGCGACCTATAGGAATGAGAGGCTTACCTCGGTGACATGGGCGGAGGTTGAGCAGACCCCCTCGTTGCTGGATGGCGCCTCAACGATCGTCAACCTGGCCGGAGCTACGCTGAACCAGCGGTGGTCACAGCAGGCGAAACGGCGGATATTGGAATCCCGCCTGGAGTCCACCCGGGCGGCAGCACGCGCCGTGGAGCGAATGAAGCGAAAGCCCGAGGTTGTCGTGCAAGGCTCCGCTGTGGGGATCTACGGCCTCTCGTTCACCGAAGCGTTTGACGAGAGCACCGCGATCCCATCGCCGCCTCCCGATTTTCTCGCCGAGGTGACTGCGGCCTGGGAAGAGACGGCGGACCGGGAGTTCCGTGGAGTCCGCCTTGTTAAGCTGCGCACCGGAGTCGTGCTGGGGCGGGATGGCGGCGCTTACCCCTTGATGCGTCTGCCCTATTTGCTGGGCTTTGGAGGTAGCCTCGGCAGCGGCAAGCAATGGGTCCCATGGATTCACCTGCGAGACATGGTAAGGCTGATGGATTATTGTGCAACGCATCCGTCCATTCACGGGCCGGTTAACGCGGTAAGTCCACAGCCGGTGACGAACCGGGAATTCGGACGCACGGTCTGCCGCGTGCATCACCGTCCCTTCTGGCTGCCGCTCCCGGCACCAGTGCTCCGAACGGGTTTAGGCGAGATGTCCTTGCTGCTGCTCGAGGGGCAGAAGGTCATCCCCCAAGCTATGCTGGACGCAGGATTCACCTTCGCTTTCCCCGATCTGGAATCCGCCGTCGCCGATCTGAAGTAATCCAAATGAAAAAAAACGGCCCGGAGGACTGGAACATCCAGTTCTCCGGGCCTTTATCTTGCTTCTCTCTATCTATTACACTCGAGACTTCGTTAACAAGTACAAGAAATACGGTGCACCGATGATCGCCACCACAATCCCCGTCGGGATCTCGGCCGGCTGCAGGACCCATCGGCCCAGCGTGTCGCCCAGGATCACTAGCAAGCCGCCGGCCAGCGCGGAGGCCGGGAGCAAATACTCATGCTTGGGCCCGACCAATCGGCGGGCCAAGTGCGGCGCAATCAGCCCAACGAAGGAGATACCGCCGCCCACCGCAACGCAGGAGCCGGTCAAGCCAACCGCAGCCGCCAGGAGGCCCAATCGGGAGCGCTCCAGCGAAGTGCCAAGGCCTGTTGCAGTTTGATCCCCCAGGTTAAGCACATTCAGCGCGCGGGACTTCAAGAACACGTAGGGCAGCAACACGATCAGCCAAGGCAGCAGCGCCAGCACGTACTTCCAAGACGTCCCCCAGATGCTGCCAACCAACCAGATCTGCAGCATCTGGAAGTTCTCGGGACGCAGCCGCAGCTGCAGCACGATCATCGCCGCGTTGATGCCAGCGGCTACCGCGATCCCGACCAGCACCATCCGAATCGGGAGCAACCCGTAATTTTTTTTGAAAGAGAGCACGTAAATTAATGTGGCTGCCCCGGCCGATCCGAGGAAAGCCAAGACCGGCATCAAATAGACGGGCGCACTGGCCGTCGTCGGATAAAAAGAAATAAACAGCGTTACCGCCAGGCCGGCTCCGGCATTAATCCCCAGCACGCCGGGATCGGCCAGCGGGTTCCGGGAAATCCCTTGGAAGATACAGCCCGCAACCGCCATGCCCATCCCGATGAGCACGGAAATGACGATCCGCGGCAACCGGAATTCGTAGAGAATCAGCTCTTGTTTGTCCGTCCCCATTCCAAACAAAGTCTTAAATACATCCATTGGCGACAGCCGGATATACCCGGTGTTCATGCTAAAAATGAACACCGCAATGATCAGTATCGCAAATACGGTCATTACGATATAAGCTTTGCGGGCTTTTTGCCGCAAATGCAAAGGAGCTTCGATCCGGTTCATTCCAATCCCCCCTTCTGCTTCATCGCAAGGTAGAGGAAGAACGGTACCCCAATGACAGCGATGAGCGCGCCAATCGGCGTTTCATGCGGCGGATGAACCAGTCGTGCCAAAATATCCGCAAACACCATCAGCAAGCTGCCAAGCAGCGCTGAGGAAGGGATAACCCAGCGGTAATCCACGCCAACGAGAAAACGGGCGACGTGCGGAACCATCAGGCCCACAAAGCCGATCGCGCCAACGATTGAAACTGCGCTGCCGGCAAGGATCAAGACGATGATCATGCCAAGCACCTTGATTAAGCCGGTTCTTTGACCCAAACCGGTTGCCACCTCTTCGCCAAGGCTCAGCAGGGTAATGGATCTTGACAGCAGCAAGGCGCAAAGCAAACCTGCGAATACCCAGGGCGAAACCATCTTGATTTGCAACCAGTTGGCACCAGCAATCGCACCGGCGTACCAGAAGGCAAGATCCTGTCCAATCTTAAAATAGATGGCGATGCCTTCGCTGATCGCGGTCAGCAGCATGCTGACAGCCGCGCCTGCCAAGGTCAGCCGGACCGGGGACAGGCCTCCTTTGGTCAAAGAGCCGATGCCAAATACGAGCCCAGCGCCCAGACCAGCCCCGATAAACGAGTACAGCATGGTCAGCAGGAACGGAGTTCCCGGCATCAATGCGAAGCAAATAGCCAGCGCCAGGCCGGCCCCGGAGTTAAGCCCCAGCAAGCCCGAATCGGCCATCGGGTTGCGGGTCATCCCCTGCATAATCGCACCGGCTACCGCAAGCGCCGCACCGATCAAAGCAGCGGCTAAGGCGCGCGGGAGACGCAGCTCCATAATAATTTGATGCTGGGTTTGTTCCGCTTGAAAGTGGAACAACGCATCCCAGACGGTCGCGAGTTTAATATCCGCCGCCCCGACGGAAATCGAGAGGCTGATCGCAAATAGCAGCAACGCCGCGCCGCCGATCAGAATCAACGTTGCCGCCAAGGGACGGGAGCGCAAGCGAGGCTTAGAAGATTGGGTTAATGCAGACATGTCGAGAACCATCCTTTAATCAATTTTCCAGTAAGCCGTGTATGTAAGTTGTAATTGAGAATAATTCTCGTTCATTATACCTGCTTTTCCGGTGAGAATCTACGGTCATTTCAAATTTGAGTTCAGGCCGCTTCCACTCCAAACTTAAACCTCGTTTCCGCCAACACGAACACGTCATCAGCTTGCAAAGGATATTCTTTATAGGGTGCCACATTTTCCCCGTTGAGGTAGGTTCCATTGGTTGAACCGAGATCCTTTAAGGTACAGCCGTGCGAAGTCACCAAGATCTCCACATGGGCACGGGAGACACCAGAAGTATTCTCTACGTATTGCGCAATGTCTTCGGAGCGGCCAATCACAAAGCTGCCCGGCGTCAGTGGAATTCGCTCCGCCGCACCGCCGAAAGACTCGTACCGCTCCAAGTAATAGCGCGGAACGCGTTCACGGGCCGGGCTGTCCTGTCCTGCCAGGCCGGTCCGGCTCAGCAGAACCGTAGGCGGCGATAACCTCGCTTCGGATTCCGGCTCAGGCATGGCGGAACCGGAGGGCTCCATCATCATGTCCGGAAGGCCTAGCCGGGGCACAAACGACTCCATCGAGGCCTCCGCCGCAGAACCCGAACGTTCCGACATTGCGGCATTTCTGCCGAAGAATGATGAGCCAAAATGCCGTTCGTCCGTGAAGTCCAACGAATGCGAAGTTCCGAGCGGCCCGGAGGCCACCTCGTGATCAACTTCCGCCTCTTCTTCCTCCAAGCTGGCGGAACTGCTGCAAAACTTACGCCATAACACTACCCCCGCCGCCCCTAACAATACGGTAAGCATAGCGCCAAGCGCTAACCCCAATGTTCCGGGACGATCGAGATAGAGAAACTTCCAACCTAAAGCATCGACCAGAATGAGACCTAGTACAAGGTAGGTTGGTTTAATTCGCGTCTCTCCCGTTGCCTCCGCGTCATCGAGACCTGGCCAAGCTTCCCTTATTGAACTTACATCAGTTGCATTATGGGCATTCGATGCAGCGGCCCCGGCCCATTTTCCCGATTCGGCCTGATCCCCAATAGGAACATATTCCTTAACGACGGCAGAACGGGGGGACGAAAGTGGTGATGACGTTGCCAATCTTGGAGACGGATCGTTGAGAATAGATTTCCTCTCCCCAACCCGCTCACCGCCCATGGACTTGGCGTCCGGCTCCTCCGACAATAAATTGAGCAGCATTTTTTTTAGTTCTCCCAATGAAAAAAGCTCATCTCCGCATAATCGGACCAACTGCGGGATTCCATCCCCCTCGACCCGGGAGACACAGGTCAGCATCCGGGTTATCAGCGATAGCAGCGACTGAGACAGCGGGGGTTCGGGCGGCGCTTCCTTCCAAGGGATATATGTAAAATACATGGCCCCGCTGGACAACGGCTCCTCCACAAAAATATACGTCTCATCCAATAAAAAACCGGATGGAGACAGCATATACCTCTTGCTGTCCTCCAGTACAGCAACCACCTGGAGCAGTAAACCGTAAAACTCCGGCATACTGATCTTGTCGCTGCGAAGGCACTGGGAAAGCATTCTTTTTCCGGTGATATCATAATGCAGGCTGATTTGATAATCGATTTCACGGATATCAAGCCGCAGCAGATTTGGTACGGTTACCGCGGCCAGCATGGAGCGTTGAACGCGGTTCAAATCTTCCGGCCTCAGCCCCTCCTGCGTCTGCAGGATCATGTAGGTACCGCCGTCCCGGACAAAATCAGTAATCAGCTCCGGCATGTTCCATCCCTCCCCATACGTTACATATAGTAAATCGCCAGTAGTGCTCCCGGCACCACAGCCAGCATAAACGGAAACTGAAGTTGGTGTTTGGCGACTGCCTGGATGGGGGCTGGGCTGCGCAGCATCGCCGCTCCAAGGAGGCTGCCGGCAATCCGGCGCAGACGATGCCCGGTTTCCCGGCGCCAAATCAAGAGGATCAGACCGATGCACCCGGCGGCCAATATCGAATACATCATCGTCGATAAAGTTAAAGCGATGCCCGTCCAGGCCCCAATTCCTGCAAACAGCTTGACATCGCCGCCTCCGACCGCACGAAGCAAATACAGCGCAAACATCAGCCCAAACCCGGTGGCCGCCCCGGCCGCTGAAAACCAGGCGCCTTTCCACCCGTCCGTTAACAGGTGATAAGACAGTCCGGTGAAAATGCCCGTAACCGTAAT
Source organism: Paenibacillus sp. p3-SID1389 (assembly GCF_025151705.1). NCBI lineage: Bacteria > Bacillati > Bacillota > Bacilli > Caryophanales > Paenibacillaceae > Paenibacillus > Paenibacillus sp. p3-SID1389. Next base: position 111,634 of record NZ_JALXVO010000002.1, read on the forward strand.
CACGTTAGGAATTTTCATCGTTCTTAAATCCGTTACGAAGGCTGCAAGCAACATCAGCAAACAACCCCAAATCTCAATCATCCGTTCCTCACTCCTTTTCCTATTGCGAACGCGGGCTTACCACCTCGAACGTGGCCGTCGTACGTATGCCTTCCTCCGTTTCAATCACGAAACTCCACGTCCCCGGCGTGGTGTTTCCTCCGACCAGCCAAGTCCAGCTGATTTGGCCTTGGTCATCCGCCGTCGCCTCACCCAAATATTTCGCTTGGCTGACCCCGCTTTTGTAATACACGGTCAGCTTGGCGGTTGACCCCGGAGCAACCTGAGCCAGAACCGTCGCTCGGTGTCCGGCGTACGCCGGGTCGGGCTTAGCGATCACGACCGCCGCTTGACCCGTTTGATCTTCACCGCTTCCAGCTCCGGGATCCAGCTCCCCGGTGTCGCCGATCCACAACCGCTCCTCCGCCCTTGTCTGCAGCACCAGTTGCCGGCCGATAAGCGGTACCTTTAAAGGCAGCTCATAGCTTAACTCGAGGCCAAAGTAAGGTTGCTTCCCCGTCTTCAAATCCGGAACCGTAACGCGGGTGACATGCAGACGTTCTTCTTCCAGCAGGGTGCCACGAAGAAAAGGGCGCAGCATCGGCTTGACCAACGGGTCCAATACGGCCTCGGACACTTTCGTTTTAAGCTCCTGCAGCGGTTCGTCACCTTTAAGTGCAGCATCCATTACCCATGTCGACAGCGGCTCCGGCAAGTTGGACGCATATTGCTTCGCCCATTCCTCCAGGGACAGGGACGGGATCTTCCAGGAAAACGGACCGCTTTCCGTTGTAATCTCTGGGACATCGGATCCCCCAGCCGAAGAAACTCCTGAGTTCTCATCACCCGGCTTTGCGGCTGGAGCTTGCACCTCTTGTCCCTCACTATGCTGAGCCTGGACTGCGAGCGCTACCGGATAAATATGAGCAGAGATCTGTTTCACAGCATTTGCTGCGGTCAGATGCAGTTGTCCGTAAAGCAGCGTCATATGGACGAGAAAAACAAACCAGAATACAACCAGCACAAACACCGGAGCGACTAGGGCGGCTTCCAGAGTGATGCTTCCTTCCGAAAATCTCTTCCGGAAGCGGCGCGACATCGTTCCCTTAATATGAAAAATCCGCTTGCTTGGCCACATAATACTGGCTTCCTTCCACATGACCTTTCAATATGCCGACTTTCCCCAGCGCTTTGCTTACTCCCGGCAAAAACCATAACGGCATCGCCACGGTTACCTTCCCTTGGACATATGTGGACCGTTCCGCCGGATCCACCCCGGTATTAAGCGCGATCACGGCCAGCATCCGCGACAATCGTTGTTCGCTCCGGCCATGGAGCAGCAGAAATAATCTGAGATAATCCCGGTAGGTCAGATCGACCTTCAGATAGTCGCTTAATTGAATCTTTCCGTCCCGGGTTAAAGAAATCATGTCCTGCAGCGCATGTTGCGCTCCGTACAGCAAGGCCGCAGCAAAAACCAGCAGCGGATTGCCTTTTGCCGCATTTTTCACTAAGCCCTCCATCGTCCGAATGGCCAGCCGCATGGCAAAAATCTCCCCGAACGCAGCCGCGATATTCCCCGCCGGATTATGCACGCCGTACAGAATATACTCGACCTCTTGACTTTCCGGTGCCAGCTGTCTGCGGATCACTTCCAGCGGGTCCGTTTGGCCTTTGCCCTCAAACAGACCGTTTAAGACACTGACATCGAGGAAGTGAAAATAACTCGCAACGTATTCCATTTGATAAACGGAATCCGACATGCCGCCCATCAGGCCCGCCAGCCCGCCATAAATGTTGTCCATAACCCCCATAGAGGCGCGCCCTGCCTCGCTTGGATCATCGTTTACGCTCGTAGACCCAGCCTCCTCGCCAGCCACGGAACGGTTCAACGAACGGTTCGCTTCCATCTTCGCCTTCAGCTGATCGAATTTCGCTTGATGTTCACTTAATCCGTTTTTGAGCTGTTCGATCTTGCGGATCCAACTGGCTGCATCCTTCAGTGTTGCACTTGCCGCCTGCTCTGTGGCCTTCCGCTCCTTGTCAGAGGACCGATGGGCATCCAATCTCCATGCACTCGCTTCTAAAACATTGCTTGAGCCGGAAGTAACGAATTGACGCAGATAGGCATCACTTACTCTGACAGCACTATTCACTCTCGAAGAGAAAGAGCTGGGCGGAGTTGTGGCGGATAATACGGAGCCGCTTTGCGCCAGCAGCGCGCTTCCCACGCTCCGGAGTTCAGCGAATGCCGCGGTCTGCCGATCCATATCTGAGGCTAGGCCGGCGAATAACTCATCGGACAGCAGCAACGAATCGGCTTGAGCCCGGATCTCGGTGATTGCCGCTCCCTCGCCAACCGGATCCGAGCTGCCGCTGCGGGTGCTCGTTCCGACGGATACTTCGTTATAGGCCGCTTGTTCCGGGCGATTTTCCGCCTCCGCGATCGTTTGCCGCATCTGCTCATTGATCCGCCGCGCTTCATCGAGCAGCGACTTCGCCTGCGGCAGGTACGATGCATGCCTCTGCTCTGCAGTACGCAAAGCGCGATCCAATGCAGCAAACAACCCGCTGGTTGCAGAACGGTAGCGGCTGATTTCCGCTGTATACATCCGATCCTCCGGCTCCAGGCCCTCATCCGCCTCAACTTGGCTCACAAATTCAGGATATTCGGCTGTGGCATCGGCCAACGTGGAGAGACTGCCGCTCCCGCCGCCTCCCGACAGCACCTTCGCATAAGACTCCACCGTCTTGGCGGCTTGGCGCTGCAGCTCCAAGAGCTCATCAAGCTTGGCCTCCCGCTGGTCGTAAAGCTTCTGCAACTTCCCCAGCAAATCTACCGTATTAGAGGCTTCCTTCATCACTCCGGCCATCGGTTTAAAGCGATTAAGCAGCTCGATGGTAACGTCGATGGGCGCCCGATACTTCATTTGCTCGCGAATTTGCTGCTCGAACACCGGGTAAGTCCCGATTGGATGCATGAAGCTGGCGGTGGAGGAATCCAGCCTTGCGTTTAGCAAAGGGAACCCGTCCGTTTGCCGGACCAGCTCAAATTGGTCTTGAAGCACCTTCGACATGATGTAATTCCCGTCCGTTTGCCCGTATGCAAATATGCCGTACCGTTCAGCCAACTCGCGATCATATGCGGACAGGACGGATCTCGAAGCCGCATGCGCCAAGGTCTCCACCTGTGCTTGCAAAGCGAACATGCGGGCGAAATCGATAAACAGGGCGACAAACGCAAACACCGCGGCAAAAATTACGATAAAAAATACCGTAACCGCCCCTTGCTCCGAGCGATTCCGTGAAAACACCGACATCTCCGCCTCCTTCTCCTTCCGGTTATTTTCCAAACCGTATCAACGCTTCCTGCGCTTCCTGCTTGTCCATTCCTCCTGCACCTTTGCCGCTTCGGAACTTCTCGCCATAATATCGCGCAAGCTCAACGGTCCGAATCCATTCCGTCGGCTCGACCACATAAGACTCCGCGCGGCTGCGCTGATGGATATCGTCAATCCAAGCCTCCAACGGAGCCAGCGGGACGAACCGATCCAGCGCAACACTTACCTTGCGCAGCAGCAGCCGGTTGTCATAGCGCATCTCCCCGTCGATGCCTTCAGGCAGCCTGGCCCCTGTCCGATTCAGCTTCTTCAGCGGAAGCGACTGAGCCTCTCCATCACCTGCATCCGCAGGCAATGCCAGCTTCACTGCCCTGTCGCCGCCGTCCCCGCCAAAAATCGCCTGCAGCAACCCGTCATCCCCCAGGCGCCAGTAGAGGGAGTCGTACTTCCCATCGGCATAGGCTCCGGTTAAGCCGTCCCGGTAGCTGTTATCCCAGGTATAAGCGGTTCGCTCCGCCGCAACGATGGCAGCCTGCCCCAACAACGCCTGTTGGTAAAGGTAAAGACAGAAGAACAGAAGGATCAGCACCGTGTAAAAAATCAACGGAAGCACCAAAGAAGCTTCAACCGTAAAGACCCCGCGTTGATCCTGCCACAGCTTCATTCTTAAGTCTCGTCCATGAAGTTTTCCGTTTTCGTCTTGGCTTTATCGAGCAAGCTCTCAATAATCGCCTTCAACTGTTTGCGGAAGATCGCAGCGATAATAACGATCACCGCGATAATCAAGATCATTTCCAGCATTCCAAGCCCCTCTTCATTACGCCAAAAACTTCTCATCTCTTTGCGAATTGCCGTTAACATGTTTTCTCCTCCTCTGTGTGCATTACAAATTCATAATCATAAAGGCCGGTGCCCCAACCAAAATCAGTACTGCCATAAACAGCAGCACCATCGGAAACACCAGCTTGGACGAGGCTTGCTCGCCCAGCGTTCTGCCGACGGCTTTGCGTTTCTCCCACAATGAATGGGACAAGTCTCGCAGGGCCAGGGCAAAATCCTCCCCGCCGCGGCGGTAATTTAACAGAACTGCCGTCGTAAAAGCCGACACCTCCTGAATGCCGCAGCGTTTGCTGAATCCTTCCATCGCCTGCTGAAATGAATCCCCCCCTTCCCATTCCTTCTGCATCTGCAGCAGCTCCCGGTATAAGGGATGTCCGATTTGCTCCCGCTTGCGCTCAAGGCATAACTTCATCGCCTGCTGGACGGTTGACCCAGCACCTACCAGCAGCACGATTTTGTTCAGCAGCTCCGGCAGCTCCAGCAGGACAGCCTGTTCCCGCCGCTGAACCTTGCGATGAAGGTCATTGAGCAGCGCCATCGGCACCAACACAGCGAACAGGACGCCGATCCCTAAGCCGGCAGGGGCGTCGCTCAGCAACGTCATCAGACACCCGAACAGGAGACAAATGTAACTGTACGTGAGCGCCTCCGATAGCCAGAGCAGCGTCATTTCGCGGCTGCGCCGGCTGCCGCCGATTTTCTGCACGGCACGCTGAACTTTAAAGAAGAAGCCGGGAAATCGCTGAGATACCTTGATCCGCTCCAAAAGCAGCAACATTGGCGGCGAGAGGCGAACAAGCTTTAATCCTTCCAGATGCAAATCCAGATCTCCCCGGTAGAGGAAGCGAGATTTCTGGTAAGCATATAGCCAGCCTCCGCTTAATACGAACAGCAGCAATCCCGAAACCACAAGGTACAATCAGCCAACGCCCCTTTATACTCGAATATCGATGATCTTTAACATCAGCCAGGCGCAGATTGCATATAACAGCAACGCCACACCTGAGATCAGCAACCCAGCGCCATGATGCAGCGGGCGCATATAATCCGGGGAAGTGAATTGCATAAAGAGTAAGAACAAGACCGGTGCCGCCAGCATCGCTTTCGCTTCAAAACGTTTCTGGGCGATCATTACGCTGATTTCCTGTGTGATCTCCAGCTTCTCACCGATCAAGTTCGATGTCCGCCGGATCACTTCCACCAGATCTCCACCGGAACGCTTGCAGGTCGTAAACACATCGGCAAAGTTGTCGATATCCTCCATTGCCGCACGTCGGCTGAAATCCAGCAGCGCCTCCTCGATCGGCTGACCGTAATCCATCCGGGCGCAAATGATCGCAAGCTCTCGCATGACATCATTATCCCCGTCTGGATACAGCAGCCTTAGATCGTCGATCGCCTCGCGAAAACCGTTCTCCACCGAGCGGCCAGCGGCCAATGAGGAGGACAGCGAATACAACGCTTGCTTAAAATGCAGGCTCAGGTTCTCCCTTCTCCGGCGCAGCAGGTAACCGCTCCAATACTTCGGCGTGTATAAGCCGCCTAACGAAAGCAGCAATGCCAACGGGAGAGCATGGAAGAAAATATAGCCTAATGCAACGAAAGCTGCTCCTCCAACCAGCGTGCAGATGACCTTCTGTCGCGGAGACAAAGGATACACCCGATAGTCCGCAAGACTTGCTGGGTCTGCCGTCGGTTTCAGCCCGGACTTCCGACGCTGCAAACCGGATCCTGCTTTCAGCAACAAACCGCATCCTCTCCTTCCTGTGCATTAATCAACTGGTAATCCCGACATACGCAGCTTGTCCGTATGGATTAACTTTGCGCCGCTGCTTTGCAAGTGACCCACGATTCGGCCGTTCTGCTCCCCTTCTTCCTGGAACGTAAACAGCGGCTGAAGCACCACCTCCCCGTCCCTCAGACCAACAACCTCGGAGATTTCCGTCACTCGGCGTGAACGGTCGCGCAACCGCGACAAATGAACAAAAACATCGATCGACGAAGCGATCTGTTGACGAACAACCGGAAGCGGTAATTCGGCTCCGCTCAGCACCATCGTCTCCAGCCTGCTGATCATATCCGCTGTGCTGTTGGCATGCCCAGTCGAAAGAGAGCCATCATGGCCGGTATTCATCGCCTGCAGCATATCCAGCGCTTCCGCCCCGCGCACCTCACCGACGATAATCCGGTTGGGCCGCATACGCAGCGAGGATCGGATCAGCTCGCGCACGGTAATTTCGCCTTTCCCTTCCGTATTCGCATTTCGGGTTTCGAGCGAGACGAGATTAGGGACCGTAACGATTTGCAGCTCGGCGGAATCCTCGATCGTAATCACCCGCTCATCGGATGGGATGAACTGGGACAGGGCGTTTAAAAACGTCGTTTTCCCCGAGCCTGTTCCGCCGCTGATAAAGATGTTGTATTTGCTTCGCACGAGCCGTTGCAGCAGCTCTGCCGCTTCCTCACTCAGGGAGCCAATCGCAACCAACTGCTCCATGGTCAACGGCCGTTCCGGGAATTTGCGAATCGTCATCGTTGGGCCCTTTAAAGCGATGGGTGGCAGCACGATATTTACCCGCGACCCGTCCCGCAGGCGTGCATCAACGATGGGCGACGATTCGTTCACTACCCGGTTAACGCCGGATACAATCATCTGGATAATGTCCTCCAAGCGCTCCCGAGACTCGAAGCGGACGGGAATCCGCTGGACCTGCCCCTCCCGTTCAACGAAGATTTCCTCATGGCTGTTGATCATTATTTCTGTGACGCTGCGATCCTCAACCAGGGGTTGAAGGACATCCAGCCCGCGAAACGAATCGTACAGCCTGCGCACCCATTTGCGCTTCTCAGCCGCCGTCGCCCCGCTTAATCTCCGGTCCTCCAACACGCGCCGCTCAATATAATCCATCAGCTGGTCATCGTTCAGAACGGAGGTGACATCCAGCCCCTGGCGAATTTCATTACGCAGGGCCGTGAAGTCCGCTTCCTCCATCATGGATCCCTCCCGCATCAGCGAATGACGGTTCCTCGCCCTGGAGCTCGCGGCAAAGCCGAATCATATCGCGTTGATACAGCGGCGAATGCAGCAATTCCCCTTGGCGGCTGCCCTGACTCCAGGCCGGAATATACGATAACGTGGCCTTTAATTTCATCTCCGGCCGCGGCAAATCAGTCAACTGCTTGCCTGTATGCCGATTCAGCGTAAAGCGAGTTTTCTTCAGAAGCGACCGGTAAAAATCCGGCCGAGTTCGTTCCAGATGGTTCAGCCATCCCCCGGTTTTACGCATCACTCCCCAGTCATCCGTAACGATCCAAACGACGCGGTCCGCCCGCTCCAGCACCGCTTCCGTACGGCCATCCGGAAAGGAGTCCATATCCACGATCACCGAATCGTACAAGCCGCTGCCGGCGATGTACTCGATTAACTCCATCGTATCTTTGCGCTCCATTTCCAGCAGCTCATTCAGATTATCCGGCGGAGCCAGCGTATCCCCTTGCAGTACGGGATGCCTGTAGGCATACGCGGAGATCGGATAACGGGGCGGTTCCCGCCGATCCTCCGCGGCCTTCAAGTCGTACAGCAGCCGGGCTAAGCCAGGCTTCTCTTCCTTTGAGCTCTGCCCGGCAAACGGAGGTTCACTGCCAATCGTCTCCAGGTTCAGGTAAAACACCTTTCCCCCTTCAGTCGCCAGCTGTCGGGCTAAATGCAGGGCCACCGTTGTCTTGCCGCAGCCCCCTACGGTCGAATAAACCCCAATGACCAAAGGCTTCCCGCCGATGCGCACCTCCTTGCCCGAGCCTCCCTGAACGAGCTCGCTCACCGCAGAAAGCAGCTGATGCAACGATTGATACTTGTCGACGCGTAAGCTACCGGAATGCTGTGATCCGCCGCCTTCACCCAGTTCAATGAAGTAAAGCCCGGGGCGCTTCATGGCTTCCGCCGCCTCAAGGAATGCCGGGTCACCCAACACCGCATCGATCTCTCCGCCGGATTCCAGCATATATTGGGCAAACGCCTCCTTCCGGCTAAACGCGATCACCACCAAACGCCGATCGAACTCGCTCGCATGTACATACTGTAAAAATGGTTCGATATACTCCTCCTCTTGCACGGCCAGCACCAATTTGATTGGAATCTTAATCCCCTCCTTCAAGGAAAACGAGAACAAAAAAAGCACCGCCCAATAACCCGATTCAACAATCGAGTAATGGACGGTGCTACCGTTCCGTTTCTATATTCCTAAATTTTACAGTAAGAATATCACAATTATGGATGATAGACAAGAGCTTTTTCATAGTTTCCGTTTAACCCTACCCATCCTCCAAAAACCGCTCCTTCAGCTCCCGGGTCGGCACGAGGCAGGTTTCGTCCTTCCCAAACCAACGGTAACGATGTTTGGCGATGAATTGATAGACTGCATCCCGAAGCCCCTTCGGGACGACGATCAGCGCGTACAGCAGGGGCCAGGGGTACCGTAAGCCTCTAGCAATGCGCAGAGCCGCATCTGAGCGGATATAATAGGTTCCGCGTTCAATCAACACGACGCTGTCCAATGATTCCTCATGCGCTCCTGCAGCTTGCAGCAGCCGGCTCCCGGCCTGTGACTGCAAAGAGGCAAAGCGGAACCGCCCAGCCGGGTCACGCTTAATGATAAACTTGACCGCTCCCTGGCATAAATGGCAGACGCCGTCAAATAAGATCACATGCTCATTCCGTTCATCCGGTTGACCTGACATGCTCTTGGCCCCCTCTCCTGTTTGCGGGTAACGCAAATCTCATCTATAGAAGATATGAAAAAAGCACGGGACATTTCCCGTGCTTGCTGTCGCCAGCTGGCCATAGCGTTCTTACTAGGACGTAAGCTTGTCGAGCCACTGTCCCTCTACCATCTGACGGTTGATTTCATCCGAAAACTTCTCCATACATCCGCAAATGAAGTCTTTACGGCAGACCGGGCAAGGTGTCTTTTGCAGCCTGCTGACGTTGGTTAACCGCCATTCGGGATTACGGTGGTAAAACACGCGGCACGCCGTACCATCGGCCAGATTCACGATAAACTCGTACAATCCGTCATTTTCGTTGCTGCCGGCCTTGGTTACATTTACAACATTCGGTCTGTAAGCCATGTTATCACCCGTATTATCAAATTTCGTTCCAGAGCGCAGCTCTTTTAGTACTTAGACATATTAATGAATTTTTATCGGCGTGTCAACTTGAAAACCTGCCCAAACGGCCTGATTTGACGCACTTTGCGCAAGATTTTATTAGAATGTGCAAAAAATCACCATCCCATACGCCGCACGCCCACCCCAATCGATGAGAAGCAAAAAAAGAACTTCCCGGATCCCTCCGAGAAGTTCTTCTGTAATGCGGTAGAGAGGACTCGAACCTCCACGGGCGTACGCCCACTACCCCCTCAAGATAGCGTGTCTGCCATTCCACCACTACCGCGCATGTTAAGTCTAGGTTCAGACGAACATGGTTATTATAGCTTCGCAGTATTCAAAAGTAAAGTGGAATTATTTGTCCATCCGGCCGGACTTTCGCCTCCGGTAACGAACAAACTCGATATATTCCCGAACGAAAGCTCGCTCGGCTTCGGTTAACGTGCCGATGAACGAAATCCAGTCTTTATCGGTGGAGATATATTCCGTTCTTTGGTCCTGCACGTATTCCGCCTGTTTCTCTTTTCCAGTCATGAGCCAGTCCAGGCTGACATCGAAGAAAGCAGCGATCTCAATCAATTTATTTGTACTTGGCGTGGACTTTCCCCGCTTCCAATCCCCGAAGTTCCCGGTACTGATCCCCAATTCGAGGCAAAACGCCTTTTTCGTCATTCCGGCGTTTTTGATCAGCAGTTCAATACGTTCGTAGATTGACAACTTCTCTCCAACCTTCCTCAACAGCTTTGATGACGTTTTTAAGTAATTTAAAAGTTGTGAAACGACTTAAATACGTTTATAATAAAGTGAAATGCTGGAACTATGTCTATATCTTAACACAGCGCCGGCAAGTACTTAATAGGTCGGAAGACTGCCCTCAGTTTCATGACAGGAGCGTACCCGCCATGAATGACAATCCCCAATGGAAGGCACCCTATCATTCTTTGAATCAGAGCGTTGCAATCATAGAACCAAATGGAACGATCATCTCTGTCAACCGAACTTGGGCCAACCGAGCCGCCTTTTTGGGCGTTGCTCCGGGCTGGGCACGGCCCGGATTAAATGTTTTTCAGTTTTTTCAGCATGGGCCGCATGATCATACTTATTTTAACCCCCATCTGCTGTTGGAGCAATTTTCGAAAATCTTAAGCGGGGAAACCGAGAGGTTTGAATTTGAATTCAAGGCCCCTACCAAAGATGCTGAGTTATGGTTTCTTGCCGAATTAACCCCATATGCGGAAGAAAACCCCTTTTCGCCTCAAGGCATCGTGATCACCTGTACCAACATCACCCGGCTGAAGCGTCTGCAACTTCAAATCCAGCATGAACTCGCACATATCCGCACGCTCCGGGGACTGCTTCCCATTTGTGCCGTATGTAAGAAGATCAAGGATGAAGACAACATGTGGTGCACCACCGAAGCTTACTTGATCAAGCATACGCACGCGGAATTTACGCACGACATTTGTCCTGATTGCATCCGGGCATTATATCCCAAATATTCCTCAAATCTGGACTTGCCGCCCAAGCAAGAATAATTACACAAAACGCTTAGCATTAGCGAATCGCACGTTCAGCTTTGTCCCGGGCGGCCTTCGAACGCCGTGATAGGATTCGGCTGAGCTGCTGCCCAAGTGTAGCGCCGGCCAAACCTCCGGCGATCAGGCCGATCCCCCCAAGCTGAAGCATCCCTGCCAAAGTGGCGAGCACTGCCCCGCAGCCGGCTGCGGCCAGGAATGGCAAAGTACGCTCGCCCCCGGCAAGCAAGGCGATAAAGAGCGCCGGCAGCGCAAAAGTTAAGACTTCAGCCAGCTCTGCGGTGACGAAACTCCCCAATCCGGTGCCTGCCGCTGTACCGGCAATCCACGATCCATAAATCGCCAGCGCAAAAGTTATATAATAAGAAGGCGAAATGGGCTCCCCTTGGGCTGCCCGGCTGGAAGTGACCGCGAACCCTTCGTCGGTTAGGCCGATCGCTGCCAGCCATTTCGGGGACTCCCGCCATGTCGCCAGGTAAGGCCCCATCGTTGCCCCATAAAGGACATGACGCATGTTTAACAGCAGCAGTGTCGTTACGATCGTCACGGGAGCCGCAGCGGATGCTAACATGCCTAGCAGCATAAACTGGGCCCCTCCCGAGAAGATCCATACCGAACTGAATACGGCCATTCCCCCGGGCAATCCTCCCGCCGCAGCAAGCACACCATAAGTCATGGACAATGGAAAATAAGCCAGCATAATCGGAAACGCATCCCGCAGCGCCTTTTGAATCTCTTCACTTCGTTTCGACCGGTTCATGACTGCTTCCTCTCCCTCTATCTATCTTTCTATCCTGTTTAGCCAATCCAAGCGTGAAAACCAGCATAAAACAGCACGCCGGCGGTTACTGTTAACAGAAGACGGCGTGACCACCAGGCGATGATCATCGTAGGAATAGCGGCAAACAGCATCAGGTTATCCGAGAGCGGAATCCACTTTCCATCTTCGAGCAGCAGCAGCGGCCCGATCAGCGCGCCAAGCACGGCAGGCGACACGTACGCCAGCCATTCCTTCGTAGAATCAGACCATCGGATCCGGCTGCCTAATACCAAGGAACCTGCCCGTAATAAATAGGTTCCTGCTCCAATCAGAACAATTATCCAAAGCTGAGTTGCCACGTTTTGATCTCTCCTTGACCTGAAATGCATTTCATAATTTATACTCATAACCAAAAGATAACCCTCACCAATGATGGAAGGATAGGAGGAAACAAACAATGAAACTGATCGCTGTAGATCTGGACGGAACGCTGCTTACCTCGAACAGCCGCCCGAGCTCCCAAGGCTTGGACGCCATTTCACATGCCGTGGACCAGGGGCATACCGTAACGCTTTGTACCGGTAGAGCAAGCTTTGACGCCAGACATTTAACCGGGGAGCTGTCCATCCCCATTATCGCATCCAATGGCGCGGAGGTTTTCGACCGGGAAGGAAAGCTGCTGCGGGAAACGCCAATTCACCCGGACGCTGCCGCGGAAGCCGTTCGTTATTTGCTGAAACAGGACGTCTATTTCGAAATCTTTTGTCCGGAAGCCATCTATTCCCCTTCAAACGGCGAGCAAAAGCTGCTGGCTGAAATGGATATGCTGGTCAGCGCAAATCCAGAGGTCGATCGGGACCGGTTGTGGGAGAGCGCCAAAATCCAATTCGTTCAATTTGGTTTCAAGGGAATCGACCATCCGCTGCAGCTAATAGAGCAAGAGCGGCCTGTGTATAAGCTTTTGGTGTTTACCTATAACGAAGACAAACTCGACGAAATCACGCAGCATTTTAACGGCCAGCCGCAGGTGCAAACGACCTCCTCTGCCAAGCATATCGTAGAGGTCATCGCGAAGGAAACCGACAAAGGTAACGCTTTGCAATTTCTCGCCGGTCATTTGGGAGTGGATTTGACCAATACCGTCGTGATTGGCGACAGCTACAATGATATATCCATGTTTCAAGTCGCAGGAACCAAAATTGCCATGGGAAATGCCGTAGATGAAATCAAGCGCCTGGCCACATCGGTCACCCGAACCAATGACGAACATGGAGTGGCTTATGCGATTCGTACCTTACTCGAAATCTAGCCCTTGCCTATGCCTTCGGGCATATGAAGAAAGAACCTTGCTAAACGCAAGGTTCTTCACTTTCTTAGGATGCGGTAGAGAGGACTCGAACCTCCACGGGCGTACGCCCACTACCCCCTCAAGATAGCGTGTCTGCCATTCCACCACTACCGCATATGAAATTGATGAATCAAAGAAATAGGATGGTGACCCGTAGGGGATTCGAACCCCTGTTACCTCCGTGAAAGGGAGGTGTCTTAACCCCTTGACCAACGGGCCACAGCTTAATCACCACTAGAAGCGGCGACAAAATTGAGTATAGCAAAAAGATTTTCGGCTTGCAAGCCCTAATTTAACAAAATTCATCCGAGAGTTCTCATCCTTCTTACAACAAAGAGCCTCCGGATCGCCGGAGGCTCTTATCATGATGTATCTCAAAACGGAGAGAGAGGGATTCGAACCCTCGCACCGCTTACGCAGTCTAACCCCTTAGCAGAGGGTCCCCTTATAGCCACTTGGGTATCTCTCCATATAAATGGCTCCCCGAACAGGACTCGAACCTGTGACAACTCGATTAACAGTCGAGTGCTCTACCGACTGAGCTATCGGGGAACGAAATTAGTGAGAACACCATTTAATTTATCACAGTTACGCAGCAAAGTCAAGAATCAAAGCACTTTGTAAGCCCTTCCTTCTTTCTCCTGCCTGGTTTCGCACCGGAACAACGGGTAGAGGAATTTGCCGCCGCTTCCCGTCGGACAAGCCCGCCAAAAAAAGATTTGCATTCCATCAAAAAAACGATAAAATAAACTTGACGTAAAAATATTTTTAACGTATTAACATTTTTATTGTGTAGGAGGAGTGTTCATGTCTCAAGAAGTGCGCGTCAAAAGCCAGCCGTTGATCCGGTTCGGTGAGCTGGCAGCTTATAAACCGTTTATGTACCTTTTGCTCGCTCGTGTAATTTCCCGTTTTGGCGATTCCATTGACTCGATTGCTTATAGCTGGATGGTATACAGACTGACCGGCTCCACACTGATGATGGGCACCTTGTTTGCCCTCAATTTCATCCCTAACATCGCCTTCAGCTTTTTCGCGGGAACACTGGTGGATCGCTGGTCCAAGAAAAAGGTCGCGGCGTTCACCTATCTGGGACGCGGCCTCATCGTCTGCTTCACGGCCTTCCTCTATTGGCAAGGCTGGCTTGCCCCCTGGCATCTCTATATGCTGACCTTTCTGACCTCCACGCTGGAATGCTTTGCCTCTCCTGCCGAACTGGCTTTGGTTCCCCAACTGCTGCCCAAGGAAAAGCTGCTCAGCGGCAATTCCTTCAGCACCTCCGCTTCGCGGGCGGCTGAATTAGCGGGCATGGCCACCGTCGGCGGCATTATTGCAACTTTGGGCATCTCCGCTGCAATTTTGATTGACGGAATTACGTTCACCCTTGCGGCCGGCTTCATCCTGCTGATCCGTAACACCAGCCCAAACGCCAACCCAACTTCGCCTGCACCTCACCTCAAAGCTGCACAACCAGATAACTCCTTTGTTCAAGAACTTAAAGCAGGGTTAAAATATCTCGTATCCAATAAGCTACTGATAACCATCGTGATGGCTGCGGCATTCGTGAACTTCTGCTTATCCCCGTTTAACGTCCTAAACGCCGTCTATGTTGATGAAATTTTAGGTTCAGGTCCTGCCGGCCTAAGCTTGATGGGGTTTAGCTTAATCTGCGGGACTATTGTCAGCGGATTATGGATTGGCAAGAAAGGCTCCGCCTACAAAAAAAGCCGGCTCATCCTCACCGGTTACCTGCTGCTTGGAGCCAACTATGCGCTGATGTACCTGCCTGCAGTCATTCCGGTTCAACCGCTTGTTTTGGCTGCGTTATTTTCCTTTGGCATGGGACTTTCCGTCTCATTGTGCAACACCCCATCCACGACCTACTTTATGGAAAGTGTCCCCAAGGAACTGCTTGGCCGCGTCGGAGCGTTATACTCCATGGTCTGCACCTGCGCGATCCCTGCGGGCAGTGCGCTGGCCGGGGTGATAGGGGAATGGATGCCCGTCCATCTCTTGTATGTGAGCTTTGGGTGCCTCCTGCTCATCCCGATACTGCTCTTGTTGAAGCAGCGAAGCTTTATGGAAATTTGACGCCTTCCTCTGCTTTGCGCATTTGATAGACCCAGGCTATACTAAAACAATGACGACAACCGTTTAAGGTTCGGGTGGGGGGCTTACTGGTGGACAATGTGAAGGAATTAAAAACCCTGGAGGACATTCGGATCTATTCTGACCCGTATCGCCTTCAAATCCTGGATACATTTAAGCAATTAAATCGTCCGGCAACGATGAAGGAAGTGGCAGATAAGATGGGGGAAGTTCCAGCCAAGGTCTATTATCACGCCAAAAAACTGGAGAGCATCGGCCTGCTGCAGCTCGTGGACACGAAGATCATCAACGGCATTACGGCGAAGTACTATGAGCCCTATGAGGGGGCTATTCAGATTAAGAAGAGTTATTTTGATGATTCCATGAGGCAGGTTGCTTTGACAGAAACCGAGAAGCTGCTAAGCAATTTATATGATGAAAGCAAAAAGCGGTTTTTGAAAGCATCCCGCTCGCAAACGTCTTCCGGGCAATTGACCACCGATCACGTGTATCTGACCCCGCAGGAGGCGAAGGAATTTCAGGACTGGGTCACGGCGTTTCTCAAGCAGCACCAGACCAAAACGTCGGAGGAAAGTACGATGTACGAGATCTTTTTAACCGTATCGAAAAGCATAGATTCCGAGGATTAAAATAATAAGAACCATCGTCTCCATACATGGAAGCGTGGTTCTTATATTTTTGCCGATGAAGTTGTTCCTGCTTTGTTTTCGTCTTGCGGGTTCGCAGATCTTGGAACGCAAATGGACTGCGGCTGAGCTCCGGGCTACGTTTGCCTTCTCGGATGAGCTTTTGCCGATGCTTCTTGGCTTGAGATTGGGCCATCTGACATCCCTCCTTAGGTTGTTTGATTTAAGTATAGCACACCTTAACCGCCGGATAATGCATAGAGCCGCAGCTTCCCCGCACATCGGCCGCAGCGGTAGCGGCTTGGGTCTACTCGACGTTTACGCAGATACGTCATCCCGCAATCGGCGCATACCAGCTTATAGCGTTGCGGCAAGGTTTTGCGCTGTTTTGCCCCGGGCAAGGCGTTGCAATAGCGGCTGCCGCCAACTTTTTGGAGCAGGGCCTTAAAGTCCGCGTCGCGATGCCGGTATCCTCGTCCCGCCAGATGAAGATGATAGTGACACAATTCATGTTTGATGATACGCTCGACTTCCTCTTCCCCATAGGCGGCCAGTTGGGCGGGATTGATCTCGATATGATGGGTTTTCATAAAATAACGCCCTCCGGTTGTTCTTAACCTGCTGTTAAAACGGGCCCTATGCCGGAAAGGCACGCCGAAGGAACGCAGCGAGATTTGCTCGATCCAGGCTTGCAGCTGCTCATCCGTCATCGTCTCTCCCCTTCCTGTTCGTAGAAGCGCATGAAAATCTGCTAGATTCGTTACTTGAATTTTAACTTCTCCTTACGCTACACTGTCAAGTAGGATGGATAGAAAAGGAGAATCGTTAAGCATGTCCCTAATGAGATACGTCATTTTACAGCAGGACCAGGATCTGATCTTCGTTGAAATGCCCCGTGACTACGCCTACCAGCTTAGCGCTTTGAATTTGCGGCTGAACAAGGAAATCGATAAACTGACGGCTGCCGAGGTTCCGACCTTGCCGCGTGCGATTGCCGAATGCGACCAGCTCGAGCTCCTGCAGGAATCGCTGCAGATCACGAGCGGGCTGGATTATATTAACGGACTGGAGTCCGCTTTCTCCGCGATCCGTGAGGAAAATTATCCCCTGATTTCGCTGCTCACCGAAATCCGTGCCCTCCAGGCTCAGCTGGAGCAATGGTACGAAGAAGAAGGCGCGTAACTCTAAGGCTGCTGCCAAGGAAGCAATGAAGCCGGCCAGGATTATCCCTTTCCGTAAGGTAGAGGGAATTGGTCGGCTTTTTCACTTTGGTCGGAGGAGCCTAGCACACCCCGCAGCGGCGCTCTTCCGGGCATAGCTCGTCGTCACACCCCCGCCGCTGCTCTAACGGAACGTAGAGACCTTATTTGCCTATTTCCCGGCTATTTCCCGCTGTAACGGAACTGAAAGACCTTATTGCACGGTTTTTGCGGCCATTTCGCTGTCCACGCACCAATTAAGGTCTCCTGGTTCCGTTAGAAACGGATCATGCCCGTTTTCGAGCAAATAACGTCTCTGAGTTCCGTTAGAATAGACCCAACAGCGCAGAGGCAGCACCAACCTTTTCTGACTTCCATTGGAGTGGCGTCAGCCCCGGCAGACCCCACCCGGTCAGTTAAGGCCAAACCGCACCCCTGCCTCTCCATTCCCCCACCGTGTTCAAAATCCAGAATTTACCGGCGATTTGCAGGGGACTTGCACGGATTGGGGGAATTCCCCATACCCTAACCATACCAATGGGTTTCCGGAGGAGGGGATACGCTTGCCAAACTGGCTTAGCAATCAGATCATGCATGCCTTTAACAAGAGAGATCGCCGTCAAATTCGGCTGTTAAACGATTGTTGGTTTTTTTATTATAGCCGCCAAAAAAAACAGACCGAAACCACCAACCACATGCAATAGCACTTGATCAAAAAAAGGGGCCGGCTCCACAGCAGCAAATCTGCTTGGAGAACGGCCCTCGCTCTCGTAAAAAAGAGCCGGGTTACACGGCCCACCCGTATCACCGGCTCTCTATGAGTTTACTGTGCCTTTACCTCAGAAGGCCCCCGCATCGTCAAACCAACCCGGCCTTTCTTCACATCCACGTTCAGCACCCAGACGGTGACATTGTCGCCGACCGAGACGACGTCCATCGGATGCTTGACGTACCCGTTGCTCAGTTGGGAGATGTGTACGAGCCCGTCGTTTTTGATGCCAATATCAACAAAAGCCCCAAAATCGATGACGTTGCGCACCGTCCCCTGCAGTTCCATGCCGGGCACCAAGTCCTCGATCTTCAGTACATCGGTGCGGAAGATTGGCGGCGGCAGCTCCTCGCGAGGGTCACGCCCCGGGCGCTGCAGACTTTCGAGAATGTCGCGCAGCGTTGGAACGCCCACCTCGAGGCGAGGCGCCAGTTCGTCCGGATTCAACGCAGCCAGCTTCTCATTCAGCTCTTTGGAGCCCAGCTGATCCATCGATACCCCCAGCTCGGCAAACAATCGGTGCACCACGTCATAAGATTCCGGGTGGATCGGCGTCTTGTCCAGCGGATTCTCGCCGCCGTCGATCCGCAGGAAGCCTACGCACTGCTCGAAAGTTTTGGCGCCAAGTCGCGGTACTTTTTGCAGCTGCTTGCGGCTCTTGAAGCGTCCGTTCTCCTCGCGGAACTTAACGATATTCTTCGCAATCGTCGCATTAACCCCAGATACGTAGGACAAGAGCGCCGGCGAAGCGGTATTGACGTCCACACCAACATGGTTTACCGCCGACTCTACCACGTTCTTTAAACTTTCGTCGAGATGCTTCTGCGACACGTCGTGCTGGTATTGACCAACGCCAATCGCCTTCGGCTCGATTTTAACCAGCTCCGCCAACGGGTCTTGCACCCGCCGTGCAATGGATACGGCGCTTCGCTCCGCCACGTCCAAATCCGGAAATTCCTCCTGCGCCAGCTTGGAGGCCGAATACACGCTGGCGCCCGCCTCGTTGACGATCAGATACGCCAGCTCGCGGTCCTTGCCCTTGCGCTCGGCGATGACCTCGGCGACAAATTGCTCCGTCTCCCGCGAGGCCGTACCGTTGCCGATCACGATCAGCTCGATCCCGTATTTGTCGATCAGCTCGTGGAACTTGATTGCCGCTTCCTTTTTCTTGTTGTTTGGCGGCGTCGGGTAGGTGACCGCCACCTCCAGCAGCTTGCCGGTGTCGTCAACAACGGCGAGCTTGCAGCCGGTGCGGTAGGCTGGGTCAACGCCAAGCACCGTTTTGCCGCGTACCGGCGGCTGCAGCAGCAAGCTGCGCAAATTGCCGGCGAAGATCGAAATCGCCTGGGCTTCGGCTTTTTCCGTCAACTCGCCGCGCACCTCCCGCTCGATCGACGGGGCGATCAAGCGTTTATAAGCATCCTCGATCGCCGCGCGCAGCACGTCCTCCGTTGCGGAACGTCCGCGGATCACCTGGCCGGCGATGTGGCGGCAGATCGCCTCGGCGTCTACCTCCAGCGACACCTTCAGCACGTTCTCCCGCTCGCCGCGGTTCATGGCGAGGATGCGGTGGGGCGGCATTTTTTTGGCCGGTTCCCGATAGTTGTAGTACATTTCGTAGACGGATTCCTCTTCCGGTGACTTCGCTTCGGACACCATCATTCCGTGGTCCATCGTATATTTCCGGACCCAAGCCCGGGTCGGCGCTTCATCCGCCACCTGCTCGGCGACGATATCCATCGCCCCTTGCAGCGCCTCCTCGGCCGTTTCTACGCCTCCTTCCTTCCCGGCAGCCTGGGTGAACTTCGCGGCTTCCGTGAGTGGATCGCCTTGCTTCGGCTGCGACAACAGCCACTCCGCCAGCGGCTCCAGACCCTTTTCCTTCGCTACGCTCGCGCGGGTTTTGCGTTTTTGCCGGAAGGGTCGATACAAGTCCTCTACTTCCTGCAGCTTCACCGCCTTCGCGATCGCGGCCGCCAACTCGTCCGTCAGCTTGCCCTGCTCGTCGATGATCCGGACGACTTCCCGTTTCCGTTCCTCCAGGTTGCGGAGGTATTGCGTCCGCTCTTCAATATTGCGCAGCTGGTTTTCATCCAGCTCCCCGGTCATTTCCTTCCGGTAACGGGCGATAAACGGAATTGTATTGCCCTCATCCAGCAGCCCGATCGTTGTTCGCACCTGCTTCAGGGAGAGTCCCAGCTCCTTCGCGATCTGGGCGAAGATCCGCTCCTGTTCCCCCGCATCGGCCATACTTTGCACCTCTGTTCCGTTCGTCTCCGTTTGCGTCATGGCCAAATCCCTCTTTCATTCTAAAAATTGCGATTGTTTCTATTATCACAAACTTTGCGCGCCTTTTCCAGCATGTCCAAACCCATCGAAGTCAGAGTTGACGAAAAAAAAACACCGCGCCCAAGGCAACGGTGCTTTCATTCAGTTCTTTAAAACGTGCCGTAGATGTCTGGCGATGAAGCAAAGACCAATACCGCAATAATGGCAATCACAATAATGATACCGTACAGTGCCGTACCGATGATACCGCAAACGAGACCCGCGATGCTAAGTCCCTTGCCCTGCTCGCCCTTCCGTTTGATCTCCTTAAACGACAAGCTGGCGAACACAATCGCAACGATCCCCAAAATAAAGCCGACATACGGAATGAC
Source organism: Paenibacillus sp. p3-SID1389 (assembly GCF_025151705.1). NCBI lineage: Bacteria > Bacillati > Bacillota > Bacilli > Caryophanales > Paenibacillaceae > Paenibacillus > Paenibacillus sp. p3-SID1389. The sequence goes on from NZ_JALXVO010000002.1 coordinate 132,026, forward strand.
GATCGAGAGAATGCCCAGCACCAACGATGCGATGGATTTGCCGTTTGTTTTGGGCGGCGTCGGCGGTGGTGGCGGCGGAAATTGGTTAAACGTGGAATACGAATAAGATGTTTCAGACGGACGTTGATCCATGAAAAAAAAGTCCTCCCCAAAATATGTTACATCCATTGTACTTGATCGTTGTGAATGGCGCCATGGCTATTTCCCGTGAATTGGTCTTTTTATGAAAAATCATTCAGAAAACTTTCAGCTTCACTTAAGGTTCGCCTCATCTTCATCTTCTAAAATGGTTTTGATTTGCAGAGAACCGGTACAAGCACTGCCGTCTGCCGGTAGAATACATCATCGTTGGAGGGATTCGATGAAGAAGAAATGGTTGTGGATTGGGGGCGGAGCCTTGGTTCTGATCGCCATTGCCCTCATCCTTGTTCTAAAGCTGCCGGACAAGCAGAATCAGACGGCGGCGCCCGTTCAGAATACGACCCGGGTCAGCAAGGGCGACATTACCGTTAGCGTGTCCGGATCAGGTACGATCGTCTCAACCGAGAGCGAAAGCGTACGTACGAAGGACGAGGGGAAAGTAAGCGAAGTTCTTGTAAAGACGGGAGACGTCGTGGAAGAAGGCCAGGTGCTGCTGACATTTGAGGGCACGGATAATACCGACAACATCAAGGAACAGCAATCCTCCCTGGAAATGCAGAAACTGGACCTGGTTGATTTGCAAAATCAGTTTAAACGTCAAGTGCAAGAAGGCGCCGACGAGCAAACACTAAACGCCACGAAAAAATCAATTGCCAAGCAAGAGCTAAACATCAGCAATACGGAAGCGGAAATCGCTAAGCTGCAGGAGGCAATGGTTCCTCCCGATCCGTTAACCTCCCCGATTGACGGCACGGTCACCGCAGTCAACATCACCGCCGGGGAACAGGCCAAAAGCGGTAGCGAGCTGTTTGTCATTAACGATTACCAGAAGCTCAGCGTCAAAATTCAGGTTGACGAGCTGGATATCCCCAGCGTCACAAAGGGCATGAAGGCGAACGTTCAAGTTGACGCTTTTCCGGATCAGACTTTTGAAGGTGTTGTCTCTGACATCGCGAATGAAGGGGTTGCCTCGGGCGGTGTGTCGTTATTTGATGTCACGATCGCCCTGAACAATTCTGAAGGCGTGCGGGTAGGCATGTCAGCGGAAGCAACGATCATCACCGAGGAGAAAAAGGATATCTTAACCCTGCCGATCGAGGCGGTTCAGCAGCGGGCCGGCCGGTATTTCGTCATGCTGCCCGAAACGGGGAGCGACGGAACAAGTGCGGCAGGTGGCGCAGCCAGTCCGCAAGGGTCGGGCAGCGGGCCGGCTACAGGCAGCGCACCGGCCGCTGACAGTGCGCCGACCACGGGCAGCGCACCGGCCGCTGACAGTGCGCCGACCACGGGCAGCGCGCCGGCCGAAGGCAGCACGCCCAGCACAGGCCGCACTGCACAGCCCGATGCCGCAGCTGGTGCTGCCGGAGGCACCAGCGGCATGAACGGCCGTATCCAGGTCGTTGAGGTTGGCGTGCATAACGAATCGTATATCGAGATTGTCAGCGGACTAACCGAAGGCCAGGAGGTTGTGATCCCGACGATCATCAGCAACTCTTCGAGTTCCTCCATCCAACAGCAAATGAGAATGCAGGGAGGGTTCGGCGGAGGCAGTGCCGGATTTGGCGGAGCCGGAGGCGCCGCTTCTGGCGGGGGCGGTGCGGCTCCATCCGGAAGAGGCGGGTTCAGCGGCGGAGGTGGCCGATAATGGCGGCAATATCTCCCCCACTGATCGACGTGCAGAACCTCGGACACGGCTACCGTATGGCCGGAGAGATGATGACCGTGCTCAGCGATATCAGCTTTCAGGTCCGGCATGGCGAATTCGTCGCCATCATCGGCCCGTCCGGCTGCGGGAAGTCGACGCTGATGAACATGCTGGGCTGTCTGGACGTCGCCAACGAAGGGACGTATTTGCTTGACGGGCAGGACATACGCAAGCTGTCCGATAACAAGCTGGCCACGATTCGCAATGAGAAGATTGGGTTTATTTTTCAACAGTTTAATCTGTTGCCCAAATTAACCGCCTACGAAAATGTTGAGCTGCCGCTCATCTACCGCAACGTCCCGCACAAGGAGCGAAAAAAATCAGTCGAAGAGTCGCTCCGTCTCGTTGGTTTGGAAGACCGGATGCACCATCGTCCTTCCGAGTTGTCAGGCGGGCAGCAGCAGCGGGTGGCCATCGCCCGTGCAATCGCCGGCTCCCCGCCGCTCCTGCTCGCGGACGAACCGACCGGCGCGCTGGACAGCAAGACCGGCATCGAAGTGATGGATAAGATGAAGGAACTGAATGCACTCGGCCACACGATCATTATTATCACCCACGATCTGTCCATCGCTGAGCAAGCCAAACGGGTCATCCGAATCCAGGACGGACGAATTGTTGAAGATCGGGGGAGCCGGGCATGAATCTTCTGCAAAGCATCAAAATGGCCTGGAAAAGCATCGCCGGAGCGAAGATCCGCTCTTTTCTTACGATGCTAGGCATCATTATCGGCGTCTCCTCGGTGATTACGCTCGTATCTGTGGGGCAAGGCACCACATCGCAGATTACGGACCAACTCGAAGGCTTGGGAACCGACCTGCTTACGGTGAACATCATGGGCCGGGGCAGCTCCACCTCACTCTCCTTTGAGGAAGCGATGGCTCTGGGGGAGATCGAAGGGGTGAAGGCCGTATCCCCCGTGATCAACGGCTCTGTAACGGCCAAGAAAGGAACGGTAAATGACAGTCTTTCGGTAGAAGGCATCGCGCCTTCCTACGAGGAGGTCCAGGATTTCCACGTCCAAGCCGGACGTTACATCATCGATATGGACAATGAGTTCCGCATGAAGGTGGCGTTGATCGGGACCGAAGCTGCCGAGACTTTTTTTGGCACAGATAACCCGATTGGACAAACGATTCAGCTTAACGGCAGCAGCTTCAAAATCGTTGGCTTGTTGGAATCGAAAGGTTCCAGCCTGACCGCCTCCAACGATAATAAGCTGCTGATCCCAATCGCTACGGCCGAGCGCTTTCTGCAAAGCCGCGGTGTGCGTTCGATTACGGTACAGGTTGAGGACACCAAGCAGATTGAAACCGTCAAAGCGTTGCTGGAAGCTACCTTGGATAAAAAGTTCCAAAATGCCGACAACGCCTACAGTATCTTTAACTCCCAGGAGATGCTGGACACGCTAAATTCGACAACCCAAATACTGTCGCTGGCGCTCGGCGGCATTGCCGGCATTTCGCTGCTCGTCGGCGGCATTGGGATCATGAACATCATGCTCGTCTCCGTCAGCGAGCGCACCCGGGAAATCGGCGTTCGCAAAGCGATCGGGGCCAAAAAGCGTGACATCCTGATGCAATTCATGGTCGAATCGACGGCACTTAGCGGCTTCGGCGGCTTGATTGGCATCGGGCTGGGCTACTGCGCCAGCGCGTTGATCGGCCACTATTCGTCGCTAACGACCACCGTATCGCTCCCGATCGTCCTGATCGCCTTTGGCTTCTCCTTGTTCATCGGCATCATCTTTGGGATGATTCCAGCGAACAAGGCAGCCAAGCTGCGCCCGATTTACGCGCTGCGGACCGATTAAGTCAACCATTGTGTTCGAAAAATCGAATACAATTCACCAGATTCACCGGTTTTAGCGAATTATATATGAAATTTCATACAGAATGTGCCCTGCGGGTGCCGGAATCCGTTTTTTTATATGAAAAATCGAATAGAATCCGCCCTAATCCCCGAAATCAACACAATTCTATATGAAAAATCGAATACATTCCGCCGAGCCGAGCCGCACCACCTTACCAGACTGCCCCCTACCACCCAACCGTCCAAGCAACAATAAAAAAGTGCAAGCCGCCAAGGAACTCCCTTGCGCTTGCACTTTTGCTCGTTTCGCTAGCCTAGCTCACTCCGTAAACCGATGCCATGCAATCGACGAACATCCGGTTGTATTCCTGGCGGGTCAGATCCTTATTGCAATGGATATCGCGTCCAAGGAACTGGTACCAGGTGATCTCGACCTGATCTTTTTTGTACAGGAACCGGCCGTTCGTCAGTGAAAATTTGTCGTTCTCGAAGGGCACGATGTTCTCGTAATCCAGCTCGCTGCCTTGCTGCTCGGCCACGAACGTCGCCAGCAAAATCAACATTTTGAAGGGATCGTCATAGATTTCATATTGAGCGCTCAAACGGCAACCTCTCCTTTATCCGTGATTACTCTCATCGTACTCGAATTGCCCTCGCGACAAATAGGAAAATTATAAGATCCTTTATGAATTTTATCGCATAATAAACAACGCCCCGGAACAACGTCCGGAGCGTAAAAAGTCATTCTAAAAACGCACACATGAGTGATAAATGTTCAAAAATCAATTAAACCGAGACTGATGAGCAGCGAATCGTTCACTTTCTTCATCGTCTCCTCATCCAAATGCGTAATTTTATCCGTTAGTCTTTGTTTATCGATCGTTCGAATTTGCTCCAGCAAGATGACGGAATCCCGGTCAAATCCGTGAGTTGCCGCGTCAATCTCAACATGGGTCGGCAATTTCGCCTTTTGGATTTGTGCCGTAATAGCAGCAACAATGGCCGTTGGGCTAAATCGGTTTCCGATATCATTCTGGATGATAAGCACCGGTCTGACCCCGCCCTGCTCAGAACCTACCACAGGGGAGAGATCTGCAAAAAAAACGTCGCCGCGCTTTACGATCAATGTTTACACCCCGCTTACTAGGCGGTCCAGAGTGATGTCTGCATCTTCTTCCGCATGGAACGCTTCGGAGGCCATGGACAAATTAATTTTGGCCATCTCCATATAGCCGCGCTGCATCGATTCGCGGATGAAACGTTTCTTCCGCTCGTTCAGATACAGCTTCATGGCCTGCCTGATCAACTCGCTGCGATTGGAGTTCTCCATCGCCACGATTCCATCAACTTCCTGCAATAGCTGATCCGGCAAACTGATCATGATTCTTTTGGTGTTGTGCATATTAGCCATCTTAAAACTTCCACCCCCAAAACCTACTCGCCCCTGTTTCCTGATAATCAGTATAGCATTATTCAAGGAAATTTATACAAAAGAAATATATGCCGAGCGTATATCAAGTATGCTGCAATTCATTATAAACAAAAACAGTGGTGCCGTACATACCTGATCATTTCCATGTTTAATATTCGATAGACCTGGCATAAATTCCTTCACGCAGGGAAAGTTTTGTTGAATTTTGTCTGCTGCGCCAATTCCGTCACAGCAGCGGGTTCAGCAATAAGACCGATTCGCCCTTTCGTTTGTATACCCGGGGCACTCGGTGGGCCAGCATGCAAATCAACTCGTAATGGATCGTTCCCATGGCGGAAGCCAGCTCCCCGGCGGTAATTTCCTCGCCGGCTTGCCGGCCGATGAGCACAACCTCTTCGCCGGCTTGAATTTCTTCGGCTTCCTCAGCCAAAGCTTGAAGCGATACCATACATTGGTCCATGCATATGACGCCTGTTACAGGGACACGGCGGCCGCGTATTAGTACCTGCGCCTTGCCGTTTAACATCCGTGAATATCCGTCGGCATACCCGATCGGAAGCGTGGCAATCCGCTCTTCCTGCTCGGTGATGTATCTCGCTCCATAACTAATGGCGGAATGGGCAGGCAACGTCTTCACCCGTACCGTTTCCGTTTTCAGCGAGAGAACCGGGGTGAGCTTCACTTGATCGCGTCTCACCTCGTCGGATGGATACAAGCCGTACAGTGCGATGCCAATGCGGACCATTTGCACCGACAGTTCCGGCATATCAATGGCGATTGCGCTATTTCCCGTATGTATGATCGGGATGCGAATATTATGCTCCCGCAGCGCTTCCACCACGCCCTGAAACCGGCGATATTGTTCCAATGTATAGCTTTTGTCTTCCTCGTCCGCCGTGGCATAGTGGGTGAACAAGCCTTCTACTTCCACATGCGGCACTTGCATAGCCTTGCGTACGAAGGCGACCGCCTCATCTCCAGGCAGCAGTCCGACGCGGCCCATGCCGGAATCGATCTTGATATGGACTCTCAGCTTATGCGGGAATTCAGCAGGATTCAGCGCTTCAATCGCCTCCAGCACTTCGTTGCTGAAGACATTTAGCGTGACATCATGCTCCCAAGCGGTGCGAACCCCGTGTGGCGGCGTATATCCTAGCACGAGAATCGGCAGCTGAATGCCGGCTTTCCGAAGCTCCAGCGCTTCGTCCAGAAAGGCGACGCTGAGATAATCCGCGCCGATCTGTTCCAACTCCTTCGCCACAGGTACAGCACCATGCCCATACGCGTTAGCTTTTACACATGCCAGCATTTTCATGTCCTTCGGTTGTCTTCTCCGCAATTCTTCGAAATTGCTGCGCAGCGCGTCCAAATCAATTTCCGCATGGGTTGGTCGATACATCACTTGCACTTTCGGGTCACCTTCTCCAAAGATTGAGAGTTCAAATATCTGAGCAATATCCTAATGGTAATGTTCATGAATGCGGCTGTCAATTCTGCAAAAGAACCCAATTCCTGAGGAGGCGCTTAATACACCCTTATAGAAGAAAGAGGCGAATCCACGGGGCCTGGGGAACGCTCCTCCCCTCCGGCACAGCCGCAATCCGCCTGTTCCTTGTGTTACTTACCGGTTTGGTCCTGCATCGAAGCGGCAATTTTAACCATTTCGGTCACCGGCAGATTCTCGCTCGTAATCCGGAATTCCAATCCGTCCACTGTCCAGGTGAGTGTCCGCAGAGTATCGCCGGTCAGCAGCCCCCACGTAAAGCCCATATCGATGAATTCACCCGGTACGAGCGATGCAGTGCGGTCCGGCGAACGCGTCTCCGTCAGCGTAAATTGATATGTACCGTCATACCGCAGCAGTACAGTCGTACGATCGGTACCTTCCACGGCTCTGTCATCCTGGTACAAGACCCCATCCGGCAAATATGTTGGGATAATTACGCCAAAGGGTTCCGTCAACGCCGGTGCAGCCGAAGATGTGTTGCCACTGGCTTCATCGGTTGCTGCATCGCCGTTTGCGCCCGCTGCCTCATCGGTTGGCGTCTTCTCCACAAGCATGCCGTTCTCGTCAACTTCCAGCAACGTGCCTTGGGAATTCTGGGCAGCTGTATCGAGGTTATGCTGCATGTCAAACGAGTTCTTGTCGAACTTGGTGCCAAAGTCGAATTTATCGAATTTCACTTCGACAACAACTTTCGCTTCGGCATCGGATACCTGAACTTGCTTCGGCGCATAGTTGTCCTTGGCCAGCCAGATTTTTTGCCGGACTAAGGCATGGGTGTTGTAATTAGCCGCAACATCGAAGATGTAGCTATCCTTGTCGCTTTCAAATTGCCGCGAGCTGTCGCTTAAGATACTGCGAGCCAGCGTTTGATACAGATACACTTGACCTTGGTTCTCCGGCCAGTCGCTTTGGAAGCGGAAGCTCTTGTTCAGGCTTGGCGTCAGTACGAATACGCCTTGTTCGTTGCGGAGCACGATTTGCGTAACGTCCTTTTGAGCATTGGTGAGCGCGATCCGGTAGAACGACGGATTTTGGTACCAGACCTCCACCTTGTACTCCTGAGGCTTGTCACCCGTATAAAGCGTCATCGTGCCGGAGCCCTGATAACTCTCCAACTGGGCAACCAATTTGTCCAAATCCTTGACGACGCCGTCGGCGTCCTTTTTCCCGCATGCAGCCAGCACGAAGCTTAAGGCTATCACGATGGTCAGCATCCACGTGAAACGGCGCATGAGATCATCCCCTCTGCAGTTTGATTTCCTAAACTGATACATGTCTATGAGGGAACTTGGCCGATTATGCAGACTAGCCCTGCTCGGGAAAAGACAAGTTACCGGATTCGGGGCAACCCGTTGCGGTTGTAGGCTATTGCAGGCTATTCATCCTTGGCTGCATTCGTAATCGAGTCTAGATGAGCCTTCAGAACGCGGTTGATTTTGTCTGGATCCACCCGTAAGGGATCAAGCAAGGCATGTAAGGTGATGCCGTCGATCAACGCGTGCAGCCGCACCGTTTCCATCTCCCGATCCAGCCCGGCTTGCAGCAAACCATGCTGATCCATGGTGGTGATCAACCGCTGCATCAAGTCGTACAACCCGTCATGGCGCGCATCAAACTTCCCCGGCTTATGCCTGAAATAGGCCGTGAACGCCATCCACACCTCCGCTTCCGCCCGGGTCTCCTCACGGGTCGGCACGACCTCCTGCAAAATCCTCAGCACCTTCTCCAGCGGCGGTAGATCCAACGCGGAGATTTCGATAATTCGTTCCGTCGCTCTCTCCTTCACCAGGTTCATCGCATAGCGCAGCAGCTCCTCCTGCGAGTTGAAATCATGGCGCAACGCCCCCGGTGAAAGCCCCGCCTCCTTAGCGATATTGCGAACGGTGGCCCCTTCCATCCCCTGCTTCAAAATCACCCGCCAGGTTGCTTCGGCTATAATCTGTTTTCTTTGTTCATGATCTACTAGTTTTGGCATGCCTCTAGTTTAGCACCTCCAGGGCGGATCACACAATTTATTTAGTACAGTTGTATTAATTGAAACAGGATGTTACAATACACTCAACCTTTTTACATTTCATCTGTTACTGGAGGTCATTATGAACTTTATTGCCTGGATGATTGTGGCCTGTGAGATCGCCTTTTGGATCGTGATTCTTGCAGGATTATCCGTTCGTTATGGACTAAAGCGACCAAAGGATGGCTTTGCTGGCCTTAACGCCGGTGATCGATCTGCTGCTGTTCGTCCTCACCGGGGTGGACCTGTATAACGGTGCCGTAGCAACGACAGCCCATGGAATCGCCGCCGTATATATCGGGGTCTCGATCGCTTTCGGCAAGAGCATGATCGATTGGGCCGATCGTTGGTACCGTTATCTGTTCGTCGGGGAGAAGGACGCTAGACCGCCCAAACGTTATGGCCTGGAGTATGCCAAGCACGAGCTGAAGGGATTTCTGCGCCATGCCCTCTCTTTCCTGATTGGCGGAGCACTGCTCTTTGGCATGATCACCTTCATCAACGATCCGAGTCGGACCGAAGCGCTGGGCGGGATCCTGCGAGTTTGGAGTATCGTGTTCGTCATCGATGGTCTCATTATGATCTCCGCGTTCATCTGGCCCAAGCAGCCGAAACATAAAACGGACCGGGCTTGAATCGCCCGATCCGTTTTGTCGTGGTATGTACTTGCCATCCCCATATCACGCTTACCTGTAAAAAGTACCGTTAATTTCTTTAAATACACCCGATGTGTTCAAATTAACTGGAAATCCTGACGTTAATTTTGCCCGAAACCGCCTGTAAGCGACGATTCCGGCAAATTAACAGTAGGATTTCCAGTTAAATTACCCCGCTCCCCCAAAATGTCCAAAAATAACGGTAGAAAATCCAGTTAGTCGATCCCGTCCGGCGATCCTGATCCTCTGCCAGACCCTCTGCCAGACTTCAAAAGGCAAAAGGCTCCCCTTATCAGCTGATCAGCTAGGCACTCCCGCCTGCGCCTCCGCCTTCCCAACCGCCGCTTCCTTTGCGGTCAAGTGACGCTTCGCCAGCAGCAGGAACGGCATGCCGCAAGCGGTCGTCAGCGCGATGATCCCAAAGATGAGCAGAGACTGCAGGGCGCCAAAGGCATCCAACAGGAAACCGCCCACCAGCGGTGCGAGCACGTTGCCTAATTGATTGAAGCCAAACATGCCGAAATAGGTCCCGCGCAGCGAGGCAGGAGCAATCCGGTCAACCAGCACGTCCGTCATCGTAAACATCAGCACTTCGCCGATCGTAAAGATCACTACGCCCACCAGGAACGCCCAGACCGCATGCACCGAGCCGAACAGCAGCAGGCTGCCGGACACGAAGAGATTGCCCGCAACCAGCGGCACAATCGGCGAGAAGCGACCGGCAAACTTGACGATCGGGAACTGCACCGCCAACACAACAATGGCGTTCAGCGACAGCATGTAACCAAACAGCGTGGCCCAGTCCTGGATGCCCGGCGTCATCTCCAGGTACTGTGCCAGCGTTGAGCTGAAATGGCCGTACCCGAGCACGCAGAAAATCATGCCTATCAGCACGTACAAAAAGGTGCGGTCCCTGCCGGTCACCTGCATGGCGCCCTTCAACGTCAAACGCTCGCCTGCTCCATGACCCGCGATCCCGATTTCCTTGTGCAGCATAAACTGGAAGACCAGAACCAACCCGTACACCAAATACACGAGACCCGCGAAATAGAAGGCCAGTCCCGTCTCGGAAGCACCCACTTGCAATCCAAGGATCGGCCCAATTACAACGCCGAGATTGATCGCGGCGTAACGCAAATTAAATACCAGCATTTTGCTTTCCTGCGGGGTGATATCGGCCAGCAGCGCCCGGGAGGTTGGCTCGAACAGCGCCCGGCATAATCCGTTTAGGGCGTTCATGATAAAGAAAAGCCACACTTGATTCGCCAGCCCAAAGCCGATAAACACCAGCACCCAACCGAAGATCGAAATGTACAGTACCCGCTTGCGTCCGATGACGTCCGAGATGTAGCCGCCATAGAAGCTGGCGAACACCCCAATCAGCGAACTGACCGCAATGACGATCCCGGTTTCGGAGGGAGATGCTCCCAGCGATTTGATCAAGTAAATAGATAAGAACGGAATACTCATGGACGAAGCCATACGTCCAAAAATCGTCCCAATAATAATGGTCCACGACAAGGGATGAATGCTCTTGAGTTGTGCGATCATTTGGTTTCGCCTTCTTTGTTCACAAGATGTTCAAAACTATCTCCCTATTAAAACCGCGAATCCAATAGTTGTCAAGACTTGTCAGAAGGACTAATGCTTGACGTTTTGGCAGAGGTTCGGGAGGAGCCCGGCGTTTCTCCACCGGCAGGGACGGCCGGGAACCGGATCAGCACCGTCGTGCCGATGCCGGGGCGGCTATACAGCTTCACCCCGTACTCCGACCCAAAATGCAGTTGAATGCGGCTATGGACATTCCGAATGCCAAAGCCGCCATCTGCTCCGGGGGCCGGGTTGAACACTTGACGCTGTCGTTCCTGCGTCATGCCAATCCCGTCGTCGATAATCTTGAAGCACACCTCCCGCCCTTCCGTATATCCTTGAATCCGAACGTGGATCGGGTCGCCAAACCAGGCATGCTCCAGCGCATTCTCGATAAACGGCTGCAACACAAGCTTCACCGTAGCCAAAGACAGGATGGCAGGATCAACCTCAAAGTCGAAGGACACCGCCTCTCCGAACTTCGTACGCTGAATGTTAATATAAGCTTCGGCCTGCGCCAGCTCGCTATGGATCGGGATGATCGTGCGTCCATCGCTGAGCGACAAGCGGTAAAACTTCGCCAAATCCAGCACCATGCGCTGCAGCTTGTCAGTCTCCCCGAATTTGGCCAGCCGACTGATCGAGGACAACGTATTATAGAGGAAATGCGGATTAATCTGCGCCTGCAGCGTCTCCAGCTCGGCCTCTTTTTTCTCAAGCCGGGTCAGATAGACCTGCTCAATCAACTGCTTGATATTGTGCCCCATCTCATTCAGGGCGGAAGCGATCTGCGAGAACTCGTCTTTCCCCCGATAGCGCATCCGTTTATGCAAATCCCCCTCACGGAAGGCGTTTAAGACCGAGACGATTTTCGTCACCCGGATCGAGAAATAACGGGAGATAAACATGCCGGCAAACGTAAACACAATCAGGCACAACAGGCAGATCAAGATCACAAACCAGCGCACCTTCGCCGAGTCCCGTTCCATGATCGTGAGCGGAACCCGGGCCGTCAGCACCCATCCTGGGCCATCAAGCTCCTCTTGGATCGTCAAATACTCGGTTGTTCCAGAGGATGCTGCAAACCCACCGGACTCGTATAACGTCTCCCCCGTCCCATCCTGGATGAGCAACTGGCTGCCTTCGCCGATTTTGCGGTAATCCAGCGCCCCGAACAGCTCGCCGATCCGAACGCTGAGCCGCAAGAAGCCGATTTCCCGCAAATCCAGCGGCTTGTTGCTGTCGACCAACCGGCGCAGCAGCGAGATTCTGCCCTGTTCCCGGTCCTTCTCCACCTTTCGCCAAACGAGCGTCTCTCCGTATCGCTCCTCAGGAAAATCTATGTACCACGCTTTATCCTGAAGCCTGCTTAAATGATAGATATTATAGTTGCCTTCAAGCGCATCCGGATTCTCATTCACAAAGGAACCGTGATAAATCTCGGGCAGCGTATCATTCTCCAGAAAAACGTACATGGCGAGCTTCAGACCGGTCGCATTCATCGCAATATGCAGCTTGGGCTGAAGCACCATCGTCGTCCGTTCATAACTGCTCCAGCCCTCCTCATAGCTGCGCAGCTGCGTGATCAACATGTAATCGTGATAGAGCATCGAGGAGACGCGCTCGACATCCGCCAGTTTGTATTCGACGTTGTCCCGGATTTGCAGCAGCGTCCCCTGGATATTACTGCGGGTTTGATTGCGTATGGATTCCTGATAGAGAGAATGGGAAAAATAGCCGATCGCCAGCACCGGAATCAAAATAAATACGAGATAGGTCAACATCAGCTTGTAGCCAAACGGAAGGTAACGCAGCGCTCGGGGCGGCGTCACGCGGTGGATTTTCATCAAGTCGGCCTCACTCCCGTTTGCGGAATTCCATCGGCGTCATCCCGAAGGTCTCCTTAAATTGCCGGCTAAAGTAAGGGATATAGCGGTAACCTACTTGACCGGCGACCTCGTAAATTTTCACCTTCGGGTCTTTGAGCAGCTTACGTGCCCGTTCCATTCGCAGTTCAGTCAGCATTTCGCTGAAGCCTTGGCCGGTTTCCTCCTTAAAAAGATGCCCTAGATAGTTCGGCGAAAAGGCGAATTGCTGAGCGATGTTCTTTAAGGTGAGATTCTCGTGGAGGCGCGCCTGCATCGTCGCGATGATTTCCCGGATCAGCCGGCTGCAACCCGGCGCAGGGCGCGCCTCGGTCAACCGCGCCGCAGCTTGCCGCTCCTGCTCGTCCTCCAGCTTCTCAACGCCTTGCGCTTGCAACGCCTGCATCATTTTCAGATACTGCTCCTCCGTCCGCTTCCGATTCGCTTCATGTTCCAGCTCCAGCGTAATTTGCCGGAGCGAGGCGACCAACTCGTCGTCGTCCATCGGCTTCAGCACATAGCTGCAGGCTTTGAGCGAGAGCGCCTGCTTGACATAATGAAAATCCTGGTGTCCGCTGACAAACACGACGCGGACGTCCGGCTTCCGGTCCATCGCCCGGCGTGCCAGCTCCAGCCCGGACATATGCGGCATATTGACGTCCGTGACCAGAATGTCGATCGCCTGCCGTTCCATCAGCTCGCAGGCCGAGAAGCCGTTGCTAACGGCGCCCACCACCTCCATCCCCAGCTCGGACCAGGGAATAAACGTCCTCATGCCCTCCAGGTCAAGATGCTCGTCATCAGCAAGCAGTACCTTGTACACGATCGTGTCAGCCCCCTTTTTTCCTTGCGGAAGTTCGGTTTCAGCTCCGTTTCCCCTAAGTATACCCGGCCTCCCTGTTCGTTGAGAACGGAGAAAATCCTCTAATCCTCCCCGCCCTGCGCTACAGGAAAAGGGAGCCTAATGAATCGGGCCCCCTTGCCAAATAGCTTGCCTGTCTCGGTTAATTGCCTTGGATCATCTTCAAATTCTCATGCCAGCGCTGAGTATAGTAATCCAGCAGCTTCTCGAACCCAATGGCCATCGTGTCCTCATGCGCTTTGTCGAGGATCTCCAACGCTTCCTCGTCCGTCTTCGCATACAGCGCTTGCGCTCTCGCTTTCTGCCAAATGTCCTTGCCGCTTTGGAAGGTGATGCCCTCCTCGGTATCCGGCAGCGGGAACAAATTGATGAATTCCGTAGCGTCGCCCTGCGTTTTCCATGTAATTTCGTACTGCCAATAGGTTGACCAGTTCCGTTCGCTCTCCGGCAGCGTTGCTTCGAATCTCCCTTTAATATCGTCAACGTACACGGTATTGCCAACCCACATCAACGGGTCCATCTTCGCTTGATAATCGGCGAGCTTTTCTTTTTCCTTCGTATATTTCTCCGTGAACTTCGGCGTGATGCCGTCCGCTTCCCGTCCTTGCCAGAACTCGCCTTCAACCCCCCACATCTGCAGGGTCATCCCCTCAGGACCGGTCCACCAATCCAAGAAAGCGAAGATCGCTTCCGGATTCTTGGCGCTGGTCGTAATGACCGCTGCGTTCCAACCGAGCATGTTATAAGTGCCGGGATAAATTTTGTTTTTGTCCAGCCCTTCCTTGTGAATCGGCCAGATCATGAAATATCCGGCGTCCGGATCCTTTTGGGTCAAGGCTGCGTGGGCCTGCATCGCATACAAGGTCGGATTGGAGGAAGTGTACACCGCCACCCGGCCGTTCATCAGCTTTTCCTGCACCTGGTCTCTGGTCTGCGTCATGGCGTCCTGCGTCATCAACTTCTCGCGGAACAGCTTCGCTGCGTAGACCACCGATTCCCGGAACGGTTCGTCCTTGTAAATCGAAGTCATTTTATCCCCGTTGGGTACGGCAAAATAACGCGGAAAACTCAAATTGTTCTCCTTAAACGCGGAGTAAATCTGATCAAGACCGTGACCTTCGCTGGCCAAATCCGTCTCCAGCGGGATGACGTCCGGATATTTCTCCTTCACCAGCTTCAGGTAAGCATACAAATCATCGGTTGTTTCCAGTTTAGGCGAACCGAGCTCTTTATAAATCTTCTTGTTGACCACCCATCCGGCATTGCCGTTCGGACGGTTCGTGTACCAGTTCGGGAATTGATACAGCTTGCCGTCAGGGGATCGCAACATGTTCATTGCCTTCGGATCCAGCCATTTTTTCAAATTCGGATACTTCTCGATATAATCGTCCAATGGCACCAGCAAACCTGCTTCGCGCAGCCGTTCGACGTCCGCACCCCGCTCCCCCCAAATGACGTCCGGCAGATCGCCGGAGGCAATCATCGTGTTTAGCTTTTGCACCGTATTTCCGCCGTTTGGAATTTCTGTGATGTTCACCTTCTTGTTCTCTTTCACCCAAGCTGTCGTTTCGTCGGCGCCCCATTTGGGCATGGTGTACCAGTCATAGTTGCCGTAAAGCGTGAATTCCAGCGGCTCCTTCCCCAGCTCGAAAAGCTGCGGTTCCGCAGACTCCGCCTGGTTCGTCTCCGCATTGCTGCCGTTCTCCTTCGGCGCTTCGGCAGGATTACCGCCACTCGCGCTGTTGCCCCCGCCGCCGGAGCATCCGGCCAGGATGACGGCAATCGCCATGATGATGATCAACAGTTGGCTTAACCGTGTTCCCCGCTTTTTCATACGACTGTTATCCCCTTTCGCCTTTCATTTTTATGTTCAAAGCAGAACGATCTGCCTTAAACGCCGCCAGTTGTTCCTTCAACTACTCCTTCAAGGACCCGACCAGCACCCCTTTGACAAAATACTTCTGCACAAACGGATACACCAGGACGATCGGGATCGTTGCGACCATCATGGTGGCCATCGACAGCGATTTGCTGGTGACGGTTTTGGCCTGCGCCATATGGGCTTGCGCCGCTGCATCCAGGTTAGCCGTCTGCTCGGAGACGATATTGGACGCGAGAATCTGCTTCAGAATGGTCTGAATCGGCAGCAGCTCCTCCTTCGAAATGTAGATGCTGGCGATGAACCACTCGTTCCAGTGCCCAACCGCGGTAAACAGCGACAACGTTGCGATAACCGGTCCCGACAGCGGCAGCACGATGCGGAACAAGGTGCCCCAATTGCCGCAGCCGTCGATTTTGGCCGATTCCTCTAAGCCTTGGGGCAGCCCTTGGAAGAAGGTACGAAAGATGATCATATTCCAGACCCCAATGAGCGAAGGAATGATATATACCCAGAAGGAGTTAAACATCCCCAGGTTCCGGATCAACAGAAACGTTGGAATCAATCCGCCGGAAAAATACATCGTAAAAATACACATCAGCATATAAAATTTACGTCCCATCAGCTCGCGCTTGGTCATCCCGTAAGCGAAGATCGCCGTGGCCAAGATGGCGCTGACCGTGCCGACGACGGTCCGAAGAACGGAGATGATAAATCCCGACATCAGCCGTTCATCCTGGAAGACGACCTCGTAATTTTCCAGGGTAAAGGAGCGCGGCCAGAGGGTAATCCCGCCTTTTGCGGTATCCAGCCCTTCGTTCAGCGAGATAGCAATGGCATTCAGGAACGGATATAACGTGGAGAGGGAAAAAATGGTTAAGAAGACGTAGATGAAAGCAACCATGACCCGGTCGCCTCTGCTGCTATACATCGCGAGCACCTCCTCCTGATTACCATAAGCTGTTGCCGGATCGGCGGGCTACATAGTTAGCGAGGGTCAACAGTCCGACACTTACAACCGCTTTAAACAACCCGACGGAGGTAGCGTAGGAATAGCGGTAATTGTTGATCCCGACCCGGATCACGTACGTATCGATGACGTCGGATACATCGCGCAGCGCCGGGTTCACGGCCAACACGAGGATATCCTCGAAGCCGGCGCTCAGCAAATTGCCGATGGCCAGAATCATAAAAATCGAAATCACCGGCATAATCGATGGAAGCGTTATCAAATAAATCTGCTTAAAACGGCTGGCCCCGTCAATCGAAGCGGCCTCATACGTATGGGGATCCACCCCGGCGATCGCCGCCAGGTAGACGATCGAGCCAAAGCCGATTTCCTTCCAGACGTTGGTCGTGATCAGAATGGTCCAGAAGTATTCCGGGAGCGACAGAAAATTAATCGGCTCCTGAATCAGATTCAGCCGTTCCAGCAGCATGTTTAAGCTGCCGTTATCCGTGGCGAGCAGCGAAGCGACCAAGCCGCCGAGAATGACCCAGGACATAAAATGCGGTAAATACGTAATCGTCTGAACGACTCGCTTGAACACCATTTTCCGCACTTCGTTGAGCATTAAAGCCAGCAGAATCGGCGCCGGAAACCCGATGACAAACTTCAGCAGGCTGATGACGATCGTATTACGCATAACCGTGTAAAAATCCGGGGAGTTAAAGAAGTAAGCAAAATGCTTCCAGCCCACCCACGGACTTCCCGTAAAGCTGTGCCCGATCTTGTAGTCCTGAAAGGCGATCAAGACACCATACATCGGGATATAACTAAACACGAAGATGAGGGCAAGCGCCGGGAGAACCATCAACTGCAGGTCGATTTGCCGAAAAAAACGCTCGATCCCGCTCTTCCTTCTTTTATAAGGCATGTGCGGCATGGCGGGTTCGGGTTGCATTTCCCGATCCGTGGATAATCGGGCCATAAACGCTTCTCCCCTTTACGCTTTTTTGATCTTGAAAGTTATTGTATATTGGCCGCCGGGCCCTTGCCTATCTGACCAATCAACGAAATGTGATACTAATCAACCGGGTATGATTTCATTTCCTCCCGCGGGCGAATTAGTGTAAGATAAAGTCCGTATTGCTTATCCAACTTCCAATGGATACAACTCAGATTTAGGGGGCTTTATTTACGTGAAATCCGATTCCTCAACTTTGCAGAAAAAATTGCTGCCCCGCCACATCAGCTTCATGGCCATGGGCGGCGTTATCGGCACCGGGATCTTCAAAGGGAGCTCCGAGACCGTCAGCCTGGCCGGGCCTGGCGTGATTTTTTCTTATGCCTTTGCCGGATTGCTGCTGCTGGTCGTCATGGGCGCTATTGCCGAGATGGCGACAGTGTATCCTGGCCGCAACATGAAGGACTTCATCCGGGAGGCGTTTGGCGAGCGCATCTCCTTCATTCTGGGGTGGATGTACTGCTTCATGTGGCTGGCCGTATGCGTCATTGAGGTGATTGCCGCCGGCAGTTTCCTGCAGTTCTGGTTGCCGGACGTGCCGCTCTGGGTGCTTAGCCTAGCCAGTGCCGCCTTTATCTTGGCCATCAATCGAATGAGCGTAGCCGGTTACGGCGAGTTTGAGTTTTGGCTGGCCGGGATTAAAATCGCGATGATCATTGTCTTTATTCTCCTGGGCGCGGCCATGCTGTTTGGCCTGATCCCTGGGGCGAGCGCTCCGTTCCCGCACAATTACCGGGATTACGGCGGCTTGTTCCCGAACGGATGGACGGCAATCTTCTCGGCGCTGCTGGTCGTCATGTTCTCCTACGGCGGCTCCGAGCTGATCGGACTGACCTTGTCGGAGGCCAAGGATGCGGAAAAAGTGTTGCCTCGGGTGGTCAAAAGCTTTATTTTGCGCGTGGTGCTGTTTTACACGTTACCGATTCTGATCATTTGCGGGCTGATACCGTGGAACAGTCTCAGTGAGCAGACCAGCCCGTTCGTGCAGGTGCTGTCCTCGGTTGGTTTGCAGGGGGCGGCGCATCTGATGAACTTCATTCTGATTACGGCGGTCTTGTCCGCTGCCAATTCCGGCATCTATGGCGCGACCCGGATGCTCCACTCGATGGCCGCCGGCGGGGAAGCCCCGGCGAAGCTGGCGCGGATCTCCGCCAAGGGCGTTCCGGTCAACAGCTTAATTCTTTGCGGGGTTGTTCTGATCCTCGGCTCCATGTTGGCCGTCTTTAATCAGGCAGGCTTGTTCCGTCTATTGATGGCGGTACCCGGCTTTGTCGTGCTGCTCGTCTGGATCACCATCTGCTTGTCCCAGTTAAAGCTGCGCCAGCGTTATCCGGCGGCACCTAGCTTTAAAGTCTGGGGCTTCCCGTATATTACGGTGCTGACCGTGATCAGCCTCGTTGTCATTGCGCTGCTGTTCTTGTTCGACGCGCAGAACCGCATCAGTATCGGGACCTGCCTGGCGGTGCTGCTCCTGCTGATCGTCTGGTCGTGGGTCCGTTTCCGCCCGCGCCCCGGCCAGAGTCGGTAGAGGTGTTGGAGCTGGCTTTTACGGGATTATCCCGCTGACTCAGCCGGCTGATGGTGCTGCAGCAGACGCTTTTACATGATTATCCCGTTCGGTCAGCTGGGTCGGCCCCTGTATTCCCCTGTTTCTCCCGGTCCTTGGCCCATGTTACAATAAGGGAAGAGGAGAGACTACGATTTTGGGGGAAGCCATGGAACTTCAGGTGGTTACTGAACTTTTGATGAGCAAGCCGACGCTGCGTTACCGGATCGCTCGCCGCATCCGGAATGCTTACCGATACGATACCGCCTTTTGGCGATCCGCCATTGCCGGCCCCTGGGGGGCCGGCATGTTCGCGTTTGGCCTACTGGCGCTCGGGATGCCGACCGGGCTGGGGAGTCCGGTCGATCTGCTGCTGTTCCTGCTCGCGGGAACGCTGGGCCTGTACCTGACCGCCCACATCACCGCGCTGCTGCTGGCTTTGATCGGCCTGCCGATCCCCCGCCTGTTTACGGGGGCGGTCCTGTTCGATTTTGTCGCAGCCTTCGTTATTTTCTACTATAACGAAGTAGCGATGCCCGCGGCTGCGGTCGTGGCCGCGGTGATCAGCCTGGCGGGAATCGCCGCCGGGCTGCTTTATGGGGCGCTCGC
Organism: Paenibacillus sp. p3-SID1389; assembly: GCF_025151705.1. Lineage (NCBI taxonomy): Bacteria > Bacillati > Bacillota > Bacilli > Caryophanales > Paenibacillaceae > Paenibacillus > Paenibacillus sp. p3-SID1389. Next base: position 151,608 of record NZ_JALXVO010000002.1, read on the forward strand.
CAGCCGGAGGCTGCGGCTGCGCCATAAAGCGGCAGCCGCCCTGATGGCGGCGCTGCTGGTGGCCGCCGCCGCGATCTGGCCGTTCGCGGCGGGACCAGGGGGCGGCTCCGCCGTACCGGCCTATCAAGGCGTGCAAAGCGCCGGGATATGGAAAGCCGGCGAAGCCGAAGATGACAAGGCGCGCGATGGCGCAAGCAGCGACGCCGCCGTCGGTTCAGCGGCCGTGCCAAGCTTGGCCGATCTGCTGGACAGCCCCGCCGAACCCGGGCCGTATGAGGTGTCGACCTTCACCTACGGCAGCGGGAACGACGCTTGGCAGCCCGAATACGGGGAAGCGGTCGACATCACCTCCGAAACGGTGGATGCCTCCGCCTATATTAAAAAGTGGTCCGTCTACCGGACCGCCTATTGGGGATTTAATCAGCGGGCACTTCCGCTGAACGGAAGAGTCTGGATGCCCGTCGCAGCGGAAGAGGAAAGTGCTGCCCCGGGGGACAGCACTGACGAAAGCCAAACCCGCTACCCGCTCGTGCTGATCGTTCACGGCAACCACCTGATGGAGGATTTCTCCGATGACGGATACGCTTATCTTGGAGAGCTGCTGGCCAGCCGTGGATTCACCGCCGTATCCGTCGATGAGAATTTCTTGAATTACTCTCTATGGACGGGAATTCCCGATAACGATATGAAGGTTCGAGCCTGGATTTTGCTGAAGCATTTGCAACAGATCGGCACATTTGCCGCAGAACCGGATAATCCGTTATACGAAAAAATCGACTTTACCCGCATCGGACTGGTTGGTCATTCCCGCGGCGGGCAAGCAGTAGCGATGGCCGCGGGTTACAAGGATTGGTTCGCGGACGACGCGGAGCTCATGTCGAGCTTAGAAGACTACAAGATCCAAGCCGTTGCCGCCATCGCCCCCACCGACAAAAAGGTGGACGGAAAATACACACAGCTTAAGGATGTCAGCTATTTGACACTGCAAGGCGCGCGGGATGGCGACGTCAGCGACTTCGAAGGCGACCGCCAGTACATGCGCACAAGTTTTTCGTCAGGCAAAGATCGGTTCAAAGCCTCGCTGTACATCGGAGACGCCAACCATAGCCAGTTCAATAGCAGCTGGGGCGGTCGGGACGTCAGTTATCCGAAGGGCATCCTGCTCAGCCGGAACGGGATGCTGTCGCCTTCCGAACAACGGAGCATCGCGAAGGTGTACATCTCGGCTTTCTTTGAGGAAACGCTGCATGGTGCGGGAGCGGGGAATAACGGAGCAACAACCACTCTCCACGCTGTGTCCGGCTCCGCTTCGGTAACGAACACCAGCGCCAAGCTCGGCCGCTATCTTCCGCTGTTGCAGGATTACCGAACTGGCTTAGCCTGGCTCCCGGACACAGTGTATTACAATCGTTTCGAGAGCAGCACGTTTACTGCTTGGGCCCGCTACGATGAAGATTTGAACCGGTTGAGTCTCCCTGGGGGAGGGAAAGCAGCGGGCAGCAACCTCACCTGGAAGGAGGAAGAGGCAAAGAACCGGCAAAACGGCACCAAGCCGTCCCGGGGAATCGTGCTGGAGCGTAAGCCTAGCGGCAATGAGCCGTCCACTTATACGTTAAGCTGGGAGCAAGGTGCTCCCCTCCCGTCCAGCGGCCAGCTGGAGGAGCTCGCCTTTTCGCTCACGGACCGCAGCTTCGAGCTGCAGGATGACAATACGCCCGATGCGGCTTTGGCTGCGGGTTCCGTCACAGTTGAGGTAGAGCTTACCGACGGCAACGGTACCTCCGTCCGTCTGCCGCTCACGAGGTTTATGGAGGTCGAACCGCTGCCCGTCACCTCGTTTACGATCCACCCCTGGCTGGAGCGCCACCTGTCGGGCGGCAAATACAAGCATCCGACGGAAGCGGTATATCAGACGTATCGTCTAGCTTTGGCAGACTTTGCGGCCGCCAACCCCAGCTTCAATCCGGACACCGGAATCCAGCGGCTGACCTTCCTTCTCAGCGGCGGCGCCGCCAAGCTGATGCTGGATGACATCGGAGTCTATTGATACGCCAAAAAAAACGCTTATTTCCCAGGCTGCGCAAATGCCAACGTGCTTGGGAATAAGCGTTATACTTTTTATCAGGATTCGGTTTCCTTGGGGACCAGCTTATAGATCTCTCCGCTTTCCATCGCGTCGATCAGACGGTCCAGCCATTCGTAATATTTCACAGATTCTTTCATCTTACGGATGTCTTCTTCCAATACGTTGCGAAGCGGCTCGTCCTCCTCCACCGCCATCACCTTCGTTAATTCATCAATGGACCTACGCAGCACAAGGATATTGCTCTCCACCGCTTTTCTCCATTTAATCGCGAAGAAGTCCGTAAACGTCTGGTACCAGTCATATTCCACTTCATATAAGTCCTTGCGGGAGCCTTTCTCCCACACTTTATTGACCATTTTGAGATCCAGCAACGTGCGGACGCCCGTACTCATGCTGGTTTTGCTCATTTTCATTTCCTTGCCCATCTCGTCCAAAGTCATCGGCTTGTCAGCAAAGAACAGCAGCCCGTACAAGTGCCCTGTAGACAAAGAGATCCCGTACAAGTCCATGTTTCGGCCGATCGCCTCAATTACGCGTTTGCGTACCTTCATTAATAAAGCCTGTTGCTCATCGGTGAGCTGGTCCAAGCTCATGCTTGCAACCTCCTATTCATATGCAAAAACAACCTCCGCTGTAACGCGTCGCCCGCACAGCTTAAGCTCTTTGCGGCTCAACGCTTATTCTATCTTAAGAAAGTCAACCCCAAAAGTAAAGAAGCAGCTTAGGGAGCATTTGGGAGGATATCGGAGCTATCTGTTGATTCGTTATGTTCAGTTTTTTCTGTACGTTCCTTACGTACGGTTTTCATCTTTGCGTAATTTTCATTCCATTTGTTACACTTACCTCACGGATTGATGGCGATATTGCCTCGCTGGGCATTTTTCTAAGCGAAGCCGAGATCGAAGGGGGAACTTCAAGCTATAGAAAAGGAGTGAATCTATGAATCAACCAATATTACAAGTCCGAGATGTTAGCAAGTTATTTGGTCCCCATGCTGAGCAGGCCATTCCATTGCTGAAGCAGGGCTATACCAAAGAACGTCTGCTCAAGGAAAAAGGCGTAACTGTCGGCGTTGGCCAAGTCAGCTTGGACATCCATGAAGGTGAAATTTTCGTCATTATGGGCTTGTCGGGGAGCGGCAAATCGACACTGGTTCGGATGTTGAATCGTTTGATCGAACCTACTGCGGGGGAAATTCTGCTGCATGGACGGGATCTCCGCAAAATGAACAAAGCTGAACTGCGCGAAGTACGGCGTAAATCGATCAGCATGGTGTTCCAGAAGTTTGCTTTATTCCCGCATCGCACGGTCCTGCAGAATGTGGAATACGGACTGGAAATTCAGAAAGTGGCCAAAAAAGAACGCCGCGACAAAGCGATGCAGGCCCTCGAGCTCGTCGGCTTACAAGGCTGGGAGCAGAAGATGCCGGATCAGCTGAGCGGCGGTATGCAGCAGCGGGTTGGCCTGGCCCGGGCGCTGGCCAATGACCCGAAAATCCTGTTGATGGACGAAGCGTTCAGTGCTCTCGACCCGCTCATTCGTCGTGACATGCAAGATGAGCTGCTTGAGCTGCAGGAGAAGATGAAGAAGACGATCGTCTTCATTACACATGATTTGGATGAGGCTCTGCGTCTTGGCGACCGGATCGCCCTGATGAAGGATGGCGCGCTCGTCCAAATCGGCACGCCGGAAGAAATGCTGATGAACCCGGCCAACCGATATGTAGAACGGTTCATCGAGGACGTGGACCTGTCCAAGGTGCTGACCGCAGCCCGCGTCATGCGCCGGCCGGAAACCGTTACGTTGGATAAGGGTCCTCGCGTCGCCCTCGAACTAATGCGTGAACGGGGCATCTCCAACCTGTTCGTCATCGGCTGGGGCAAACGCCTGCTGGGCGTCATTACAGCCGAAGACGCATCCCGTGCCGCCAAGTCCGGCATCGGCCTGGAGGAAATTCTGATTACGGACGGCCCTCGCGTGGCCCCGGATACCGTGCTGAGTGACCTATTTGAAGTCATGAGCTCATCCAAGGTTCCGCTGGCCGTCGTTGACCAGCAGGAGCGTTTGCTGGGCGTTATCGTACGCGGCGCCGTACTGGGAGCCCTCGCCGGAGAACATCATGAACTGAAGGAGGAGGTGAACCCAGATGGAATTCATCCCGAAATTGCCGCTGGCCGAGTGGATTGAATCGCTGGTTGACGCCATGGAGCGGTCGCTTGGAGGATTTTTCGACGGATTGTCCATGACGATTGAGACCATCGTTAACTTTTTCGCCGGATTGTTCCTGCTGCCGCATCCGCTGCTGTTTATTGCCATCGTCGGAATCATCGCTTATTTGATTGGAAAATGGCAGCTGACCTTGTTCACCGTAATCGGTTTTCTGCTGATCGATAACCTTGGCTATTGGACCGAGACCATGAACACCTTAGGCCTGGTCATTACCTCCGGCTTGATCTCGATCCTGTTCGGGATTCCGATCGGCATCTGGAGCGCCTACAGCAAAATGGTCCATCGGGTCATCTCGCCACTACTTGATTTTATGCAGACGATGCCGGCATTCGTTTATCTGCTGCCGGCTGTAACCTTTTTTAGCCTGGGGGTGGTCCCTGGGGTTATCGCATCGGTGATCTTCGCGATCCCGCCGACGATCCGGCTCACCTATCTTGGGATCAAGCAGGTGAACGGCGAGTTGACGGAAGCGGCGAACGCCTTTGGCTCCACGGTCTGGCAGAAGCTGTTTAAAGTCGAGCTTCCGCTCGCCATGCCAACGTTGATGGCCGGGGTTAACCAAACGATCATGCTGTCGCTCTCGATGGTCGTCATCGCCTCCATGATCGGCGCGCAGGGCATCGGGGCCACCGTCTACCGGGCGGTCACCCAACTGAAGATCGGGCAAGGCTTTGAAGCCGGTTTGGCCGTGGTTGTCCTAGCCATCGTGCTCGACCGCTTTACGCAAAACCTGTTTAAATCCAAAACACAAAGGGGAGATTGAGATGAAATTGAAGAAGACGAGGAAGTTGATGGTACTGGCAGGATTAGTGAGCATGTTGGCGTTGTCCGCCTGCGGGCAAGCGAACAATCCTTCGGCCGGCGGTGCCAACAACACGCCGGATGCTTCGGCGAACGGAGGCAACACCTCAGCCGGAGCCGTCGGCGAGCAAGTCAACTACGAAATCATCGGGATTGACCCTGGTGCTGGAATTATGAAGGCGACAAGTCAAGCGATCGAAACCTACGGCTTGGACGGCTGGAAGCTGATTGAGGGCTCCGGCGCAGCCATGACGGCGATGCTGGACAAAGCGGTGAAATCCGAAAAACCGATCATTGTTACCGGCTGGACCCCGCACTGGATGTTCTCCAAATACGATCTGAAATATTTGGAGGATCCGCAGAAGGTTTACGGGGAAGCCGAAGAAATTCACACGTTGGCGCGGAAAGGCTTGAAGGAAGACCATCCGACCGCCTATGAGTTCCTCAACCGCTTCGAGTGGACTTCGGATGAAATGGGCGAGATTATGACGGCGATTCAGGAAGGTCAGGACCCGGCGGAAGCCGCCAAAGCCTGGGCAGACAGCCATGCCGACCGCGTGGACAGCTGGACCGAAGGCTTGACACCGGTGAACGGCGACAAACTCAAGCTGAGCTATGTGGCATGGGATTCGGAAATCGCCAGCACCAACCTGCTGGAATATGTACTCGAAAGCAAGCTGGGTTATGACGTCGAGTCCCTCCAAGTCGAAGCGGGTCCAATGTGGACCGGTGTCGCCAGCGGTGACGTTGATGCAACTGCAGCCGCATGGCTGCCGCTCACCCATGCGGATTATTGGGATAAATACGGCGAACAAGTTGAGGATCTCGGCGCGAACATGACTGGCGTCAAAACCGGCCTGGTCGTTCCAGTTTACATGGACATTAACTCGATCGAGGATTTGAAGTAATCACCTTTACCCGTAACGGAACTCAGAGACCTTATTGTACTATTTCCCGGTGATTTCCCGCTGTAACGGAACTTAAAGACCTTATTTGATGCTAATACCAGCGAATTCGCTGCCTATAGCCCAAATAAGGTCATCTGGTTCCGTTACATCTGTTTTAAGCCTGGTAGGAATAGAAATAAGGTCTCCTCGTTCCGTTAGCTTTTTTACGCCTAAGGAAATGGAAGAAGCCACCCCTGGTACGGAGTGGCTTCTTCATATCTATATCAATTAAAGAAGAGGGAGTATCTAAAGAATAGCATCGGTTTCTTAAAGGAACATTACAGAAACCTGAAGATCAGCTTAAAAATTCTCCAGCTCCTCGTTTCCAACCGTTTGGCCCCAATCGCAATCAGCGTCGCCCATGGTTGTCGTATCGGATGCAGCGCATGGAACTCCCCCATTTTTGTTCTTCTAAATCGGTCAAAACAAATATTCGGAATTCACCAGCTTCCTTCAGAGGAAATCCGGCTTCACCCGCTTCACCTCAGCCTTGAGCTCATCCATCATGCCCTCAGCCGCTTCCTCCCCTGCCTTGATGCAATCGGCCATTTTGGAAAAATCAAACGCGGACACATGACCGACATCCGGTCGGATGACGATATCCGCTAACCGCAGGCTGGTATGCTTCCGTTCGGCGGTCATCAAACTGTAAGAGCGGTAAACGACCTCAATCATATTGCGGGGCGGCTTCTTCTCATGCTCGCGCGTCACATCCACCGCAATTATCAGTCCCACATCCTTCCGCTTCAGCTCCTGGACGGGCAAGTTGTTTAGCACCCCGCCGTCGACCAGCACCTGATCGTCCCGTACCAGCGGAGCAAATACCCCCGGAAACGCCGTCGTTGCCCGCAGCGCCGTTCCCAAATCGCCCTTATCCAAAATCACCTGTTTGCCTTGCATCAAATCCACGGCAACCGCCTTAAACCGAATGGGGAAATCCTCAATCTTCAGCCCATCCTTCCCATGTTGCCTCAAGAGATCGTTGACGGTTTGGTAGATTTTGTTCCCGCCGATCAGCCCGCGTTGGCGAATTCCTAGATCCATCAGCCGGTATTTTGGCGTGTGATACAGCAAGTCCTCGATGTCCTCTGCTGGAATGCCTGCAGCATACAAGCCTCCGATCGCACCGCCCATGCTTGTACCAACGATCGCGTCCACCGGGATTCCGTGCCGTTCGAACGCCTTCAACACGCCCAAATGAGCGAGTCCCCGTACGGCCCCGCCGCCTAACACCAAACCTACTTGTTCCATGGATGATCTCCCCGCTTGTCGTCTTTTTACTAAAAATACATATTCTTTAGCTTAGGCGGAAGTTCCTTCCGGCTAAACAAAGCAGCCCCGAATCGATAGAGACATCGACCCGGGGCTGGCAGGCCTGTAAGCAAATCGATTACAATGGATACAACAAAATGTGAATCCACGAATCACGAATACCACGAATAGATCCATACAATGGAGGTCTCCCCATGTGCGGCCGTTTTACGATTACGCTTCCTCTGGACGAACTGATAGTCCGGTATCTCATCATGGAAAACCGGCTGGCGAAATTCGCCCCGAACTATAATGTAGCGCCGATGCAATTCATCCCCGCCGTCATTGCGGGCAAGCAGGGCAATCGGCTGGGCGAGCTGCGCTGGGGCCTGGTGCCGTTCTGGGCGAAGGAGGATAAGATCGGCGCCAGCATGATCAACGCCCGCGCCGAGTCGCTCCCGGACAAACCGGCGTTTCGGAAGCTGCTGACAACCCGGCGCTGCCTCATCCCCGCTGACGGATTCTACGAATGGCAACAGCGGGCCGGAGGCAAGCAGCCCTATCGGATCGTCATGAAGGACGGGAGCCCCTTCGCCTTTGCCGGCCTGTACGACATCTGGAGCGATCCGCAAGGAAACAAGCTGGCAACCTGCACGATCATCACCACGGAGCCCAACTCGCTGATGGCTGAGATCCATAACCGGATGCCCGTGATCCTGCAACCTGAACATGAAGCCGAGTGGCTGGCCCGGGACAACACGGATACGGGATCGCTGCTAAAGCTGCTTCAACCTTACGATGCCGCAAAAATGCGGGCTTACCCCGTATCCCCAGCCGTTGGGAACGTGCGCAACAATACGAAGGAACTGTTGGAGGAGGCGAAATAGCCTGACCTGAACTCCCCCATACCGATATCTCTCCATCCGAAAAAAGGGCTTCGCCTTTACGCGCAAGCAAGGTTCTACCCTGCTGCCATAAAGTCGAAGCCTCTTTCATGTTATGCCTCGATGCTCGCCCACAATCCGCCGCCCGGCAGCGGGCAATGCCGCTCCTTCAGCCAGGCGACCACCGGGATGATACAACCGCAGACCGTGCAGGTCATCCCGTCCATCAGCTTTGGACACGCTTCGCAAACGCGCAGCCTATCCTGATACTGCTCCTCGCTTACCCTGCGCTCGGGCGCAAACGCCGTCGTCTTCAACAAACGTTGGATCTGCTCCTCCGTCACCCGGAAATCGTCCCGGCACACTCTGCATGACGTATCCGCCATCCGACGTTAATCCCTCGCCGCCAGTTCTAGCGTCGTCACCGATTTAGCCGGCAAATCAACCGTCAGCTTGCCGCCATCCAGTTGAAACGACTCAAACGGCTGCGGCTTTACGGCCTCCGGCTGCGCAAACGTATTATGGGCATCGATCGAATCGCCGGTCAACGTGGTGCCGGTCACCGCCAAGCTGCTGCCTGCCAAGCCCCGAATGTCGATCGTCACCTGTGTATTCGCATGAGGCTGCAGGTTACAGAAGCTGAGATGGATCTTCCCTTCGGCATCCCGCGACGCAGTGGCGGTCACCGCCGGAATCTCGCTGCCCTCCAGCTTGTAGCTGCCTGTTTCCAGCGACAGATCCAGCAGCTCGGCGTCCTGGTGAACCTTATACATATCGAATACATGGTACGTTGGGGTCAAGATCATTTTCTCGCCTTCCGTCAGGATGACGGCCTGAAGCACGTTGACGGTCTGGGCGATATTTGCCATCCGCACGCGCTCGTTATGTTTGTGGAAAATGTTCAGCGTAAGCCCGGCGACAAGCGCATCACGCATCGTATTTTGCTGATACAAAAATCCCGGATTGGTCCCCGGCTCCACATTGTACCAGGTGCCCCATTCATCCACAATCAATCCGACCCGGCCTTCCGGATCGTATTTATCCATGATCGTGCGGTGGCGGGTAATCAGCTCATCCATGCGAAGCGCTTTTTGCAGCGTGGCAAACCAGGCGGACTCGTCGAACCCGGTCGCCGGCCCTTTATCCTGCCAATTATCGGTTGGCAGCGTATAGTAGTGCAGCGTGATGGAATCCATAAACCGTCCGGCTTCCCGCATCAGCACGTCCATCCAGTTATAATCGTCTGAGTTTGGACCGCAAGCGATCCGGTGAATCCGATTATCCCCATAGTTGCGGACGTACGTCTGATACCGGCGGTACTCGTCAGCATAATATTCCGGGCGCATATTGCCGCCGCAGCCCCAGTTCTCGTTGCCAACGCCAAAATAAGTCACCTTCCACGGCTCCTTGCGTCCGTTTTGCTCCCGCAGCTCCGCCATCGGCGATACGCCGTCAAAGGTCAGATATTCTACCCACTCCGACATTTCCTGGACCGTTCCGCTGCCAAGGTTGCCGTTGATGTAGGGCTCGCAGCTCAGCTGCCGGCAAAGCTCCATAAACTCGTGGGTCCCGAAATGGTTATTTTCCACCACGCCGCCCCAATGGGTATTCACCATCCGCTTGCGCGCTTTCTTCGGACCGATGCCGTCCTTCCAGTGATATTCATCGGCAAAGCAGCCGCCCGGCCAGCGCAACACCGGAATCCGGATTTGCTTAAGCGCTTCCACAACATCGTTGCGAATGCCATGGGTATTTGGAATCGGGGAATCCTCGCCAACCCAAATCCCCTCGTAAATACAGCGGCCTAAATGTTCAGAGAAATGACCGTAAATATTGCGGTTAATCGTTCCTTTGCCGGAATCGGCGTTTAACACTCCTTGCAGTGGCATCCGTCATTTCACTCCTTAGTTAATATAAATATTAATTAAATAACTATTCGACTAATATTATAGGCGTCTGACCACAAACTCGTCAATGAAACTTCCAAGATTAATCAATGACATGGAAGATGCTTGTCAAACTTATAACTTTTCGTTAATATAATGATTAACTAAAATTCGGGTGAGGTGGAGGCATCATGAAACTTGATTTATCTGAACAATCGCTGCCCGTGTATGAGGCGCTGGCGAGCCCGGTTCGTCTGCACATTCTGCGTCTGTTAGCCAACCGCCCGATGAACATTAAGGAGTTAGCCGCTGCGGTCGGGCTGTCCAGCGCGATCATGACCATGCATGTGCGCAAGCTGTCTGAATGCGGTCTCGTCGCCACCCATATGGCGCCTGGCAAGAGCGGTTTGCAGAAGATTTGTTCACTCGCTGTCTCCGGCGCAGAAATTCAGTTTCCTGCCCAAACGGCAGTCGAGCGCAAAAGCCACCGGGTTGAAATCCCGGTTGGCCATTACTCCGATTTTCACATCGAGCCAACCTGCGGCATTGCAACAACTGACAAAATCATCGGCAGCTTTGACGATCCCCGGTACTTCTGGGACCCGGAACGGATTCATGCTGCGATTCTATGGTTTGGTACGGGATATATCGAATACAAATCCCCCAATTACTTGCTGTCCTCCCAGAAGCCCGAGGAGCTGGTCTTTACGATGGAAATCGCGTCCGAAGCCCCGGGAACGAAGGACGATTATCCATCGGATATTACGTTTACCTTAAACGGCAAGCTTTTGGGCATCTGGACGAGCCCTGGCGATTACGGAGAGCTGCCTGGAAAATATACCCCTGAGTGGTGGCCAAGACAGGCGAATCAATATGGCCTGCTGAAACGTCTACGAATTACGTTGGACGGGACGTATATGGACGGCTTGAAGATGTCCGACGTCACCCTTCACGACATTGACATTCGGCAGAAGCAATGGACGCTGCGTCTATCCGTGGAGCCGGACGCCCGTTATCCAGGCGGTTTGACGTTATTCGGCAAGGGCTTCGGGAACTATGGTGAGCATCCAAGCGCGGAAGTGTTTTATGTGGAGAAATAGGCATAGAAAAAATAAACAGGGTTGCTCCAATCGCTATCAGATGCGATTGTATAGCAACCCTGTTTTCATATCTGCGTCCGCCTCATTCCCAATACGTCGGCCCGCCGCTCTTCAGCCGGGCGAGCCCTTCCACAAAGAAATAATCGCCGTAGATCAGCGGAACATCGATGTTTGTCCCTTGCGGATAGTTGCTCGTCCCGTGCAGGATCAACCCTTCTTCCCCCGGGTCGTCCCATGCGCCGTAATTTTCGTACAGCGACTTCAGGATGCGTTCACCGGCTTCACGATACTTTGCGGCAGCTGTTCCTTCACCGCCAAGCTTCTCTGCCAGCAGCAACAGCCCGCTGGCCGCACAAGCACCGGCTGACGAGTCCCGCAGCTCACGCAGCTCTTCCGGTGCGCGGAAATCCCAAGCCGGCACCTGATCATCCGGCAGTTGATCAAGGAAGAAATCCGCGACCCGCTGCGCAGCGGACAGATACTCCGGCTTACCGGTGTGGTGGAAGCCCAGCGTCAAGCCGTAGATCGCCCAGGCAGCCCCGCGCGACCAGGCCGACTCCGGCGCGTAGCCTTGGCCGCCTTGCGGCCCAACCCGCTCGCCTGTGACCGGGTCAAAGACCACGATATGATAGACCGAGCCGTCGTCGCGAACAAAATGATGGAGCACGGTGTCCAAATGCGCTTCAGCGACATGCGCGAATCGGGGATCGCCGCTCTCCCGGGACGCCCAGAATAACAGCGGCAGGTTCATGCAGCAATCGATGATCGCCCAGCCTTCATTCCGCTCCCCTTCCTTCCACGGATTCCAGGCCCGAATATAGCGCCCCTTCAGATTAAAGCGCGCCGCCAAATAGTTCGCCGCCTTCAGTGCCCGCAGCCGTGAGGTTTCACTCCCCGTCAGCTTATAGGAAGCGATGCTGGTCAGCGTCCACATAAACCCCAGATCGTGATCAAGCCGCACGTAGCCGTCCAGCACCTCATCCAGCTTGGTCTCGCATTCTTGTGCCAGCGCTTTCAATTCCTCCCGGCCGCTTCCCTCATACAGCAGCCACAGCAAACCCGGCCAGAAGCCCGCTGTCCACCAGGCCGGCTCAGCCAGATCATAAACCCCGCCTTTGCTGGCGTGCGGAAACCCGGAGCCAATTCTCGCCGTGTTCCGCAGCGTTTTGTCCAGCGACTTCGTCCAGGCCTCTTCCACCCATGCCCTTTCGTTTCCCATATGCATATGACCTCGTTCCTCCATTCTCCTTATTGCCGGGCGAATTTAAACAGAAGCTCCACGCCAAAACCCGCTTCCGGCTGCTTGACCCGAAAATCTAACGCGTACCAAACCGCATCCTTCCCGTAATGATCCCGGTAGGTTCGTGCCTTAATCTCCGCCTCCAGCTGATTCGGGTCGTAATACAGCTCCAGCGCCAGCCGGCCTCGAACGAAACGAAGCAGCCCCGGGCTGGCCATCTCCGGCTGAATCGGGCTCACAAACCGCTCTGTCAGACTGTCCGGCGCTTCCGTAAACCGGAAGTCGTCCCGAAGCGCCAAGCTAGGCAGCTCCGTCTTGTTCCAAACCCAACTTCGGTTGAAGGACTGCAGATTTTCGTCCTCATAGGCGCCGGACAGCTCCAAGGTGAACTCGCACGCTTCCGCAGACGTGTCGCAGCGAATCATCGAAGCTGCTCTTTCCCGTCCCTCCCGCTGCAAGCAGCCGTTGATGATCGGCACGGAATGCCCCTGTGAGCCGTTACAGTCATAACGATACCTGCCCTCGCCAAAATAATCCCGTGTATACTCCCCGCACCCGAGATCGGACAGGAAAAACGCGCCTCCGCCCGCCAACATGAAATGGCCCAGGTCGTTGTGGTTATGCGATTCACCGTTGTGCCCGCCTTTTGCGGCAAAACCAAACGTATCCCCTGCGGTTGTAAAGCGCGAGATCAACCAGCCGGCGTCCTCAAACACAAAGTCGCCGTCTCTCCACTCCGCCGTGCCTGCCGCCTTGCAGTCCCGCCAAATCAGGTTGCGCAGCGCCGGCGCCCAGCGGCTGCAGTGATCCTCGCGGTAATCCGCATGGAGCAAGGCAGGCGGAGCTTCCACCTCCGCGTACCGCTTCGCAAGGTAATGCGACAGCCCGGGCTGGACGCTCCCATATGGCTGCGCGTCGGAGAAGTTAGCGACCAGCCGGCCGCCCAGAAAGCATTTTTGCTGGAACTCGGCAATTCGCCGTACCTTGTCCTCGTTGAACCAATCCCGTTGCCCCCGGCTTCGCTTAAGCAGCAGGTCGGCATAATACACAAAGTAGCCAAACCCGTAGTTCCAGTATCCCAGCCCTTCCGGACAACCGCCATCCTCGCCGAAGCCTTGCAAATAGAAGCCCATGCTGCGCTCGGTTTTCTCCAAAATCTGAGCCAGCCGGGCGTGGTCGCGCTGTTCTGTCATCAGCAGCAGCGCAGCCGAACCAATCGAGCCAGCGCAAACCGCCGACCAGTTGTTCGTCAGCTCCTCCCAATGGTAAGGGCCTTTCTCAAGGAATGGCCGGAACAACCGTTCATCCACCAGTTCGGCGATCCGCACCCGCAGCAGCTCCGGTAGACGCGTGCCTAGCAGCAAAGATAACTCGGCTAGCGCAAACCCCGTCTCCGCCGAGAACAGGTCGATGGTCTCCGAGACCGGACGCTTCGCATCCACATGCGCGGGCAAGCACCAGGTAAACTCGCTGCAGATCGCCCAGATGGCATCCCGCAGCGCCGCTTCGTACGCCGCCGACTCCGGTTCAAGCAGCGACAGAAAGGCGAAGGTGTTCAGCCGCCGCCGCTTCTCAAAATACACCCGCTCATACTCCAGCCGCGAACCCTGAACGGCAAATAAAGAAAACAACGAATAGGTCAGCTCTTCCGCTGGGGACTTCAGCAGCCGCTCCCCCTCACTCCGGATCACTTCAAGCTCGGCCCGGGCCTCCGGCGCCTCGCGCAGCGATTCCCAAAACGCCAGCCCGCTGCCGTGCGGATAGTAATCATCAGCCTTCAAAGGGATCAGGCTTTCGGCCAGCTGCTCCCAGCCCTCGCGAACGTTCATCAGCATTCCTCCTTCCACCGCAGCCCAAAACAGCGGCGTTGACTAAGCCAGCTCAATACGGATTTCGTTCCCCGAGCAGGTCGTTATCACGATCTCCCGCTCTCCTATCGCGAGGTTTAACGCATCAAGCGTAATTGGTTGCCATGAGGCTCCCGGCGACGGATCGCCGTAAACCGCCGACGCGAGCAGGTGTACCCCCGGTTCCAGGGAAGCGAGGAGCGTGGGAAGAACGGTGCGAGGATACAGAACATTGGTATTGGCGTTCGGGCGAATCAGCTCGACCGATTCGAAGCCAAGCAAGCTTTGCACCCCGCTGGCTCCAAAGGGGCTTGCTGCTCCCGCAGCGATCCGGCCCTCTCCACTCTTCTCTTTTAGCTCCGCCAGCCCTGTCCGTTCCGTCCCCTCGATCCACTCCGTCAACTCCGTTTCCACCCCCAGCGCGAATCCTCCCTCCGCGATGTCGAGCGGTCGTTTCGTCTCGATGCGATGAATCCGCACATGCCAGGGGAGTCCGGCAACGATCCAGGAGCGCACCTCTACGTCAGACCAAGGTTTCCATAACGCATACAGCACGTTATCCTGAATTGACGTGTCCAAGTTCCGGCGTCTTACCCGGTACAGGTTATCTCCCTTTTCGCTGAGCGCCAGCATGGAGTCAAACGCGCCTTGGGACAAGCCCCACTCCGCGCGCGGCACACTAAACCCGAACCCGGTGGAATACACAAGTTTCTCGTATTTGGCCGAGGTATGGGTGTGCTCGTTCGTGCCGCGATGGCCGGTGTTGAAGGCCGCTACATGACCGGTCGCAGGATCGCGGGCCAGCACAAGATGCGCCGGGCGCTGGACCTTCAGCGCCGGCAGCTCCGGCAGCGGCAGCTCCTCCGCCGTCCAGAACGGATGGTCCTCCGGCAATGCCAGCGGCAGAAACGCTTTCAGCGCCCAATACGGCGAACCGGGCGAATTGTAGTTCTCCGCCATCACCAGGTTTGGATAAGCGTAACCCACCGTAAGCAGCCCCTCGGAACTGCGAATGGGCTGGCTTAACCACCAGCGCAAATTGCGCAGCACCAGCCCCTTTAATACCCCCATTGGCAACACGTCCACACCGGCATAAGCCAGTGCGCTCCAGAAAGCGGATTGGGCGAAACGGTAGGTTAAGCTGCGTCCGTACGGCAGCGCTGCCCCGTCTGGGGCGAACCAAGCGAGAAAATCGTCGGCGAACAACGCGGCCCGCTCTTTATACACTTGCGAACGCTGCGGATCTTCCTCTTCCATGATACGCGCATAGAGCAGCCCGTAATAGTGAAAGGCAAACGGGACGTAATAGTCGCTGTGTCCCCCGACACCGTCGCTGTACCAGCCGTCCTCCAGATAAAACGCGTCCAGCCGGTCCAAATTCCGCTCCAGCTGCTCCGTATCGTAAGGCAAGCCGGCTTTGCGGAAGCCCACATTCACCAGTACGTTAAAGAACAACCAATTGCAATCGTAACAAGGATGCTGGTTCATCTGATTCAGCCAGCTGTACAGCCGGTCACGCTCTTCCGGGCGAAGCGGTTCCCAGATGTGTTCCGGGATCAACGCCAGTGCAAATCCAAAAACCGCCATCTCCACGAGCCGTTGATCATAATCGCCAACCTCGCCCCAATACTCCTGATGCTCCGGGTTCGTGCCGCAGCGAATGCCGTCCAGGACGACGTCCCATAACTCACTGCTGCCGCCGCCGGCAAGCAGCGGCACCAATCCCCACAGCACCCGGGAGAACCCTTCCATCTCCGCTACAGCCGCCGGGTAGGACACCCCGCTCTTGCCAAGCACAAGCCGGGCGCCGCCTTCGCTATAGAACGGCCGAAGGGGACGCACCAGCTCTTCCAAAACGTTCACCATATCGCTGCGCGTTTGGAGCGGAGCATTAACCGTTACTTTCATTTCCTCAACTCCTTTTTATCCGGGACCATGATCTATTACCCCTTAATACCGGACGAGGCCACGCCCTGCACGAAATATTTTTGCAGCGCCAGGAAGACGATCAGCACCGGAATGATAGAAATGACGCTGGCGGCCATAATTAAGCCATATTCAGCGGAATACTGCGTAATGAACATCCGCAGCCCGATTTGGATCGTTTTGAGTTCCGTCTTGGTCAGGTAAATCATCGGCCCGAGGAAATCGTTCCACGTATTGACGAACGTGAAGATCGTCAGCGTGGACAGCGCCGGCTTCGAGAGCGGAAGCATGATTTTCGCCCAGATCCCGTATTCGTTTAATCCGTCAATGCGCGCCGCTTCGCAGAGCTCATCCGGGATGCCTTGATAGAACTGGCGCATCAAGAACACGCCAAAGGCCGAGAACGCCTGCAGAAAAATAATCGCAAGATGGGTGTTGTTTAGCCCCATGGAACGCATCATGATAAACTGCGGAACCATATACGCTTGCCACGGAATGGCGATGGTGGCAATATAGCCAAGAAACAGCGCATGTCTCCCTTTGAACCGCAGCTTCGAGAAAGCATACGCCGCAAAGCTGGAAGTCAGCAGCTGAAGCAAAGTAACGATCACCGACAGCTTCGCCGTGTTGTATATAAACCGGCCGAGCGGGATCCGCGTCCAGATTTCCACGTAGTTCTGCCACCTTGGAGCATCCGGGATCCACTGCATCGGGAACGAGAACACATCCTTATTTAATTTAAGCGAGGAAGACAGCATCCACGCATAGGGAACAAGCATGCACAGCACAACGACCGCGAGCACCAGGTACGCAAAAATCTTGGCAACGACTTTGACTTGTTTGTTAGCTCCTGTCATTTTTGCATCCTCCTATTGTCCGTACTTCTTCTCGCCCTGAAATTGAATCAAGGTGATCCCCAGAACGAGCAGGAACAGCACGATCGCCATAGCGCTGGCGTACCCGTAATCCAGCGAGCGGAACGCGGTATTATAGATTTGATAGACAAGTACCCGGGTCGAGTTGTTCAGCTGATTATCAGCACCGGCAAACAGGTTGATAAAGATGTCGTACACTTTAAACGAATTGATGATCAGGATCATCAGTACAAAGAACGTGGTAGGTGCCAGCTGCGGGATTGTCACGTTGACAAATCTTTTCCATGGTCCCGCCCCGTCCAGCTCGGCAGCTTCATACAGCTCGGGATTTACTCCCTGCAAACCTGCCAAATAAATGACCATGTAGTAACCCATATTTTTCCACACTGTAAAAAGAATGACCGTAAACATCGCCCAATCTTTATCTGCGGCCCAGCGGGGCAAATCCTCAATCGGGATCCCGGTGATCGCGTGCAGCAGATTGTTCACCGGCCCCATCGTAGGGCTGAACACGAAATTCCAAACGGCTGCCACGGCAACCAGCGAAGCGACATAGGGGAAGAAGAACACGGTCCGCATAAAGTTGCGGCCGAACAGCTTCTGATTCAGCAGGATCGCCAGCGCCAGCGCACAGACCATCGTTAACGGCACAACGCCAATCGTATAAATAATGGTGTTCCAGAAAGCTTTGTGAAAGGTGCTGTCATTTAGCAACCGGGAAAAATTGCGCAGCCCCACGTACTCCATCGGGTTGGCCCCGTCCCATTTCACAAAGGCGAGCACAAACGCATAAACCATCGGCACCAGCGTAAACACGGCAAAGCCGATGAAGTTGGGGGCAATAAAGCTGTACGCCACCAAATGATCTTTGACGTTCTTGGATAACGCGCTTCTTTTAACCACTTTGGTTCCTAACACGGGTTCATTCTGCATGATTTCTCCTCCAAACCAACTTGTGCTAGAGCATTTGGTAAAAAAAGGCGGGCTTTCAAGCCCGCCCCTGGCAGCATCAAAATCTCCTGCGAGATCAGCGATTAGTTATTGAGTACCTCTTGCACCCGTTTCTCCATATCTGCCAACCCTTCGTCGATGGTCGCATTTTTCGTCATGATGTTGTCGTGTGCTTCGTTCAGGATGACATCGATGTCCGCACTCTTCTCATGCAGCGGCATTTCCAGATAGGTTCTTTCGGTCGTCAAAGCTTCTTTGCTGTTCTCGTCCGTCGGGAAGCCGTCCATGGAAGCGATGGAGTTGACCACTTCATCGTTTTTGATCGCCGGAATCGTACCCGTGGATGCGATCACCGCTGCGCCTTCTTCACCGGTGACGAATTTCAGGAATTCTAAAGCCGCTTCTTTGTTGGCGGACTTTTGGTTCACGGCCAGGGAAGTAATCGTTCCCAGCGTTGTCCCGGCGGGTACGCCGTCCGGATGCGGATATTTCACGATCCCCCAGTTTGTAGCCTGGGATTCACCGCTCTTCACCTTGTCGATTTGCGTAGCGATAAACCAGCTGCCCATGTTCATCATCGCAACGGAATTATTGTAGAATACGCCGGAATAGTGAGTGCTGGAGGTCTTTAACGTAGCGTAGTCCATCACGATGCCGTCGTCTTGCTGTTTCAGAATCCGTTCGTAAATCGGTTTCAAGAATTGATAGTTGCCATCCACGATGGTGTTCTTTCCGTCCAGGATGCCAAACAACTGAACTGCACTGCGCCAAGTGTGGTAATGCGCGCCGTATACTTTTTCCGAGCCGCTGCCGGACGTCAATTTACGGGCCAACTCGTCGTATTGATCCAGCGTCATATCGTTGGTTGGATAAGGAACTCCGGCTTTATCAAACAGGTCCTTGTTATAATAAACGACCCAGAAGTCACTGCGGAAAGGCAGCGCGTACACATCGCCGTTCATTTGAATTTGCTCAACCGTTCCGCCGTAGAGGGAAGTATCAATGCCTTGGGTGTCAATGAAGCTCTTGAGCGGCTCTAGGTGGTTCTGCTTCACCAGGTTGACGTAGCCCGGTATGTCCTTGATGGTCAGAATATCCAGGGCTGCACCGCCAGAGAGCTGTGTGCTGAGCATCGTCATGTAGTCGGTAGAGCCAAGGTCAACATATTCGATCGTTACGTTCGGATGGTCTTTCTTATAAGCGTCGATCAAAGGCTGGTAGTAAGCGGTTGCCTCCCAGTCCCACAGCGCCCATTTCAGCGTGACCGGCTTGTCGCCCGTCTCATTGGAAACGCTTGCAGAATTGTTCGTTTGAGGCTCTGTGGTATTCGCTTTGCCCGAGTTTCCGTTGTTGCCGGAACAGCCTGCCAGCAGACCCATAAGGAGAACGGCCGCCAAGGTAATACCGAATACTTTCTTTCGTCTCATCTTCAAACCCCTTTTCCTCCTGTTTTCCAGATCGGCAACGCCGAATCCTTAGGTACATGGTATCGAAATTCGAAATGTAAGGGCATACATTTTTGCGTTCATTTCCTACACTTTTCTATTCGCTTCTTCAAGAAACGGATGAAAAGCTGTAAAATCATACTCAAAAGATGTAAAAATGGTTGTTTATGATCCGGGCCGCTGCTGATGAAGTCAACTCATGTTATTGTAGTTTATATCGGTAAAAACTCGCAGTGATCTTACTCCGGACGAGGTGATCGACACGCGCGCAAGAAAAGCCACTATCAAAAGCCGGATCATCCTGATCATGACCATGTTTGCCTTGCTGATCGCAGGGATTCTGTCTTTTTTCAGCTATGAGCTGATCTCGTATTTTCAGCGTAAAACGACCATTCAGGCGACGGAATTCAACCTGCAGCTCGTCTCTCACATCATCGATCAAGATCTCAATAACTTGAACACCTTGGCTTTAACCAGCAGCACGAACTCGCCTACCAATCAACTGATTCAGAACTATTTCATCTCGCCGGACGCCAGCGCCAAAGACAGGCTGAATGTCTTCTTATCGATGCAGGAGGACTTCCGGGTTAACCGGTCCAACAGCTACGTGCGTCGCCTGATCATCACGGATCACCAAGACAAGTTTATTCAGGTTGACAATTCTGGAAGCGCTTCAGTTCCGCTGAATATCCATAATATTACCCAGTTGCCCGGCCTGTCCGCAGATGCGAAGGAAGCTTGGGAACGCGTGATCCAGGACCCATTCTCCCGCTCCAGCGGCATCCCGATCGTGCTGCCGATTTACGGTGAACGGGCTGCACGCATTGGGACGGTCTATCTTCTGGCTAACACCTCCGTGATCACCGATAAGCTAAAAGGATACAGTCTGCCGGAGGGCTCTGAATTGCTGCTTACCCTCGGCAGCCAAACATACCGCATTGAAGGGGACAAAGTGCAGCCGCTCGAAAGCCCTTACACCGTGTTGCCGTACGACAAAAGCGAGGCCACCGGGGCGCTCACCAAGCTCGAATGGATGGAGCAGGACGGAGAACGTCAAATCTCCGTGTCCTATCCGGTCCGGGAAGGCGTTATGCTGTCCCAGACGCTGGACAAGAAGCAATTTGCTCCGCAGCTGAACGCTTGGCTGCTGCTGATGATTGGCGCATCCGTGCTGGTGATCGCATTAAGCGGTTTTATAATGTTGTATTTAACTCGCACGATCAGCCTGCCCGTGGAAAAGCTGCGGAAACGGATCGATAAGATCGCGCAAGGCAATTTCTTTATCGACCGGAATATCGAATGGAACAGCGAGCTGGGGGATGTGGGACGCGGCATCAACCGGTTGTCCCAAGACATTTTGATGCTGATGGAATCCCGAGTAGCGGACGAGAAGCAGAAGCAGGAGCTGGAATATCGGATGCTGCAAAGCCAGATCAGCCCTCATTTTCTCTATAATACACTTAATTCGATCAGATGGATGGCTACAATTCAGAACGCTACGGGAATCGCGGAAATGGTCACCTCCTTATCGCGGCTGCTGCGCAGCATCGCCAAGGATCAACGCAAGCTGGTTCCGCTGCGGGAAGAGCTTAGCTTGATGAACGACTATTTCCTCATTCAAAAATATCGCTACGGCGGTACGATTACAATGGAACAGATTGTTGAAGACGAGGAGCTCCTTTCCAGTCTAGTTCCCCGCTTTACGCTGCAGCCGCTGGTGGAGAATGCGATTTTTCATGGGATCGAGCCGAAGGGACGCGGTAACATTACGGTGATGGTAGCCAAAACCGGGTACGACGTGCGGATTACGATTGAGGATAACGGCGTGGGGATGAGTGAAGCCCAAATTGATGCGATCTTGTCCAAGCAAGAAGAACCCGGCTCCAAAGGCCTGTTTGAAAATATCGGACTCCGCAGCGTACACGACCGTCTGCGTCTGACCTTTGGGGATCGATACGGTCTCTCCATCGAAAGCAAGCTAAACGAATTTACCAGAATGCACTTGCTGTTGCCTTACCGGAAGTCGTGACCTCCGTCTTTTACAACTTGTCGTTATCGTAAGCCCCGGAAGGAAGTGATCGTATGATTAAATTGCTGATTGCCGATGATGAGGCGCTTGTCTGCATCGGCCTGCAGTCCATGCTCAAATGGGAAGATTATCAGATCGAAATCGTTGGTATCGCCCACAACGGCGCCCAGGCTGAGGAGATGATCGAGTCGCTGCGTCCCGACCTTGTGATTTCCGACATTAAGATGCCGGTCAAAACCGGTCTGCAGGTCGCCGAATCCGTGCGCAGCAAAAATGGCCGGATTCCGCTCTTCATCTTCTTAACGAGCTATGAGGAATTCGAATATGCGCGTCGCGCCATTCATCTGCAGGCGGCGGATTATTTGGTCAAGCTGGAGCTGACCCCGCAGATCCTGGCCGAATCCGTCCAGAAGGCCGTAGCCATACTGGGGGAATATAAAACCGCAGAGAGCTACCCCAGTATGCTGTACCGCAGCAATTTGCATGCGCTGCGTGATAAATTTTTTATCCGCCTGTTTAATCAGCTGTTCGAGAACAAAAATCAGTTCCTTCTGCAAAGAGACGATCTCGAACTGGATTTATCCGCTCCTGCCTACCTCGTCTGCTCTTGCCGGATTCAGGGGCCGGAGAGCGTTCCCCCGCGCGGGGATAAGCTGGTCGCTTTGTGCTCCAGCACGGTGCAGATGGCCAAGGATACGCTCGCGTCGTCGCGACCCTGCTTCGTGACCAGCCTGGATTTACGGAACTTCGCGATTGTGCTGCTCCTCTCGGATCCAGACCCGCAGCGTTGGATGCCGGAGGTAGAGGAGCTCCTGCACCATATGGCAGAGGTTCTTCATTCCTATTTCAACGTGAAAATTATCGGCGCGGTTGGGAATGCCGTGGAGGACCCGTACATGCTGCACGAGAGCTACCTGGCTGCCCGCCGGGCGCTGCCTTTTGCCCTTGACCAGCAATCGTTTGTTTTCTTCACCCAAAGCGAAGCGGCCCATCTGGCTTCCCCAGGAGTAGACGCCATCATCTCTCGCTCGGAGATCCGCCGCGCCTTTGAGGAGCTGGATACCCACGCATTGCATACTATGATCACGAATCTCATCGACCGGTTTAACGGCCGGCCCGAGCTGCTTGTGCCTGCTACCGATGCGGCTTGCAATATTTTATATATGGCCACCTCTTTGCTGGCAGACGGTGAGAACGTAGTCGAGCAAATTTTCGAGAACGAGCCGGAGGGGTACCGCGCGATCTATAAAAAGCAAACCACCCAAGGTGTGATCGATTGGCTCGTGCAATTCCGGGACGGTTGCTGCGAAATCCTGTCTTCCCGCAAGCAGAGCTACAAAGAACAAATCGTCCGAAACGTGCAGGACTATGTGAAACGGAATTTGAGCAGCAAGCTGTCCTTAAATCAGGTGGCGGACGTTTTTAACTTCAGCCCCAATTACTTAAGCCATCTGTTCTCCAAAACGACCAAAATCAATTTCGTGGAATACGTCACGGAGACGAAAATTGCGGCGGCCAAGGAAATGATGGTTCGCGGGGAAGGCCGGATCTATGAAATCTCGCAAAAGCTGGGATATGAAAGTGCGTTTTATTTTAGCAAAGTGTTCAAAAAAGTAGAGGGCATATCGCCGCGGGAGTTCATGCAGCGCTTGAACAGCTCGTTGCCTTCCGGCTGATCATTGCCGCAGGATGCCCTTTCGATGGATCTTCACCCGAGGATCAACGATCGTGTAGAGCAAGTCCGCCAGAAAGTTGGCGACCACTACAAAGGCGGAGATAATCAGGATGATCACAAGAAGCAAGGGATAATTCCGGGATTGCGCAGAATAGACCGCCAAGCTTCCTAGACCCTCCCAGTTAAAACGTTCTCTACCACCGCGGCACCCGAAATCAGGGTCGGTAAATCCAGCATGATGATGGTAATGACGGGGATTAAACCAACTCTTAACGCATGTCGATAGGTGACTCTTCGTTCCGAAGCCCCTTTGGCGCGAGCCAGATTCAGAAATTCAGAAGGCAGCACCTCGATCAGGCTGGTGCGGACCATTTTCATATAATAAGCAATCAATCCGATCGTGACTGTAGCAACCGGGAGTACCATGTGGTAGATGAGGTCGTCCAGCTCTCCTTTTTTGTTCGGGGTATGCATGCTGCTTGGCGGGAACCAAAACAATTTGAAGGCAAAAATCTCCTGCAGCCAATGCCCCAGCACAAACGCGGGAATGCTGTACCCAACCAGGCTTAGGATCAGGCCAAGTTTATCCGATAGCCCATCCTGCCGTCTGCTGTTATAGATTCCCCACGGAATAGCGATCATCAAAGCAATGAGAAATGACGTACCCAATAAGTAAAAGCTATTCCAGAAATATCCCCAGATATAACTACTAATCGGTGTGTGATAATAATCCAGACCAAAGTTTCCACGCAGAAGGTCATTGATCCACCGGAAATATTGCTGGTAGATCGGCAAGTCCAGACCAAAGAGATGCTTCTGTTCGTTCGCATATTGAATTTGCTCTTCGGTCATCCCAATGCTAAGGGTCCACATATTCCCTGGCATCAGGCGCATCGCACAAAAACATACGCTCATGACGATAAATAACACAATCACCGAATAAAATGGCACGGCGAATCAGATAAGTCCACATCCGCATCCTCCTGAACCCCTAATTTGTCACTTATTCTAACATAGATGAAATGAAAGATGGCTTATATCATTGTAAATCGAATGTTAAATTTTCATAGTTTTCACGATATGTTAGATAAAAGATCGATTTGCAATCATATATATCCCTCCTTTTCCATAAAATCCCTTATATAGTTCTATAGTTCGACAAGAAGTCTCTTGAATCCTGCCTCCCCCCTCATTTCTGGGACATAACATAAACAGCCCCTGCCAAGAAGCGCAGGGACTGTTGAGATATGCTTTATATCGATGATAGATTAATCATTTCGCGGCAGTTCTACAGACACCTCGCGGCCCAATTCAGCGGAACGCAGCACGCCGTCGATAATCGCCTGTTGGATCAAAATTTGCTCGCCGGGGATCGGCGCAGGACGACCGTCGCGAACCGCTTCTGCGAAGTCTCGGACCTTCTCGTCGAACAGGTTCAATTTGTGCTCGATGAGTGGAATCGGGGTCTGGGTGTTACGGCCGTATTCGTCGTGGTACAGCGTAACTGAACCTACCGAGCCGTCCCATACGCCGGACCATGGACCGCTGCCTGCCGGCGTGATTTTGAGCCCCGCATCGGTACCAAGGAACATCGTTGCGCCTAACGTGTCCATGTGCATCGCCCAAGAGATTTTGAACTGCAACACAAGATCGTTCTCGAAGCGAACCATCGCCACGCCAAAGTCCTCTACCTCGAATCTGGACGCTTCAGGATGATAGAGCGGGTTACGGCCAAAATGGTTCGACGTAAAAGCAGATACCGAAAGCGGACGAGGATACCCCAGCGTATTCAGCGCCATGTCCAGCGAATAGCAGCCGATGTCTGCCATCGCCCCGGCTCCCGCCAGCTTCTTGCTGATAAACGTGCCTCCCGGCATGCCACGCCGACGGCCGCCGCCCGTCTCGGCGTAGTAGACCTTGCCTAAACGCCCGGATTGCACAATTTCCTGCAGCAGCTTCATATTCGGGTCATAGCGGGGCTGGAACCCGATGGACAACATGTTGCCGGTGTCGCGCGCAACCTGGGTCATTTCCAGCGCCTCCGCCAACGTGACGGACATCGGCTTCTCCAGCAGCACTTGCTTGCCCGCCTTCAGCGAATCGACCGTTGTCTCATGGTGCGAGACGTTTGGCGTACAGATGCTGACGGCATCCAACTCTTGCTCGAGCAGCTTGCGATGGCCGTCATAGGCTGCTGCGCCAACCAATTGCAGCGCCTCCACGAAATCCGCGGCTTTGCCCGGAATCACGTCGGCGACTGCCACGATCTCTACGAACGGAAGCTTCCGGTAAGCCGCTACGTGGGCTTTGGCAATTCCGCCGCTTCCAATAATGCCGATACGCAATTGTTTACTCATATGCTCGCTTCCTTCTCTCGTTTGGAATGGGGCGCCGAATGCTCGCCCGCATGCATTTTGCGGTACGCGCTTGGCGTCACTTCGTACTTGCTCTTGAACACCGGATACAGATAATTGGGATTCGCGAAACCGTGGGCAATGGCGATCTCCTCAATCGCTTTGTCCGTAAGGAGCAGATCCGAACAGATCGCAGTCAGCCGGGTATGCTCCAAATAATCGCGGAACGTCGTTCTCCCTTCACTGCGGAAGATCCGCTGAAGCTGCCGCGGGCTGATCCCGATTGCCTCCGCAACCTGCTCCAGCGAGATCGGCATGCTCTCGTTGTCCTGAATGTATTGCGTGGCCAACTTGTAGCGATGGAAGCTCATATCCCGTTCTGGAATTCCCCTTCTGTCGTCGGCCCGGTCCAGCACGCGAACGGTGCGCAGCAAAATCTGCACGATTTCCTGCTTCAGCAGCGTGTAGAAGCCGATCGGCTGCTCCTCCAAAATACGGTACGCCTCCAGAAAACCGCTCATCGCATGGAACCGGTCAACGACCGGTGCGATGGGCAAACGATCCAACGAGGTGATGCACTCCTCCGCCTCCGCTGCCTCCAACTCGTCTCCCCAGCCGCCGGGCTGGGCGTCCGCCTCCAGCGGCTCGATCTCCAAATGAAGACAAAGCTCATACATCGGATCTTCCGGGTCCGATTCCTGGTAATGCACCAGATCCGGTCCGGTCAAATAGAATAGCCCCTCGTGGAGATCATAAGTCTGGTCAACGAGAATCACTTTGCCCTTGCCTTTCGGAATATAATGGAATTCATAGCCCGAGTGCTTATGAAATTGAATGATATGTCCAGGAGGAAACGAGGCCAGATGGCAGCGCAGCACGCGAATTCCGTAACCACCCCAGCGGAATTGCAGCTCCAGCCGGTCGAGTGCATCCTGCCTTTCCGCCATTCTGGCGTACGGAAAAGGACTTGCGCTCCCCGCCGCTTTACGGTCAACCGGCTTCTTCCCTGTCGATTCGCGATGATCTGCCCGCATCTTGATCCCTCTTTTCCTTCGATGATAATCCGTTATTATTCCGCCAGCTCGTCGATCCGGATCGGGCGGCCTTCCGCCACTGAGCGATTCGCAGCTTCCATGAGTTTGGTCAGATCGACAGCCGCTGCGATGTTTTCCGTCGCCTCGGTGCCTTGCTTGATATGTTCCACCCATTGGCTGAACGCATAAGGTAATCGGTCCTCCAGCGCCAGCTTCTCCCATTGTCCGCTCCCGCCGTTGTAACGAACGACAGGAACCTCATCCGGGAACCCGTACAGCAGCGTGCCTTCCGTTCCGTGAAGCTCGATGGAGAACGGCGAGTGGCTGTTCACGAAGCCCGCTTCGGCGATGCCAAGCGCGCCTTCCGCATAACGCAGGATGGCTACGGCATTGTCTTCGACTTCCTTGCCCGTCACATAACCGAAATTCGCACTTACACTTTCGGGCATACCCAAAAAACGCCGTACCAGGTACATCGGATGGCAACCCAAGTCAATGAGGGCGCCGCCGCCGCACTGCTCCTTCGAGAAGAAGTGCTCGGGCAGCCAGTTCGCGGTCGCGCCGTTATGCGACAGCCGCACTCGCGCCATGGTTAGCTTGCCGAGCTTGCCGCCTTGAAGCACGCGGTCAATCGTCTGCGTATAGCCGTCGTACAGGCGCGGCAGGGAAACCATCAGCTTCACCCCTGCTTTTCGAACCGCAGCAAGAATGTCCGATACTTCCTTCGCCGTAGGAGCGATCACTTTCTCCGTGAAAATATGCTTGCCCGCCTCCGCCGCCTTCACCATGACCTCGCGATGCATATTCGTTGGTGCATCCACGATGACCGCATCGATGTCGTCCTGCGCGAGCATCTCATCCAGCGAGGCATAATACGGTACTCCGTACTGCGCCGCTTTGGCCTGCCCGCGTTCGGGAAGTTCATCCCAGATCGCGGCCAGCTCCGTCTCGGGATGCTCTAGTGCCTGCTTCGTGTAATCTTCTGCATGAACGTGCCAATAGCTGATTTTGCCAATGCGAATCATTCGGTAGTAAGCCTCCTTGGTATTTGACTTAAAATATACGACAACATACACAGATTACACAACTTTTATAGCCATTATAATGAGTTTTCGTGCCATTTGAACTATAAATTGACGACATGAAATAAAACATAGACTAGCCTATGTTTTATTTATCAGAAGGAATATGATTGGATTAGGAGTTATCACTTCGGGTGAGGGATTAGGTTAGAATTTGCAAATCGAGGTCAACTTGAAAATTGGGTATTTTTTACGCCAAACGGATGTTGTCTTTGGTGGGTTCAATTTTTTCGGATGAGATCAAAGAAATGAAGATTGGTGAAAAAAGAGGCCTCCCAGAAGTTTGATGTTTAAAAATTACGGATTGGGGGTGAATATTATACATCTCCAGTCGGCCTTATTTGTTATCTACAAATCATCTGCATTCATCCAGCGATCAATTTCCACGATACAATCCAATGCTCTTCCTATAATCACTGTATCGAACCGGTTTTGTGCCTCTATCATTTCATGGTTAAGCAGAATTGTCCTTCCTTTCGTTAATGTTGGAAGTTGGCTTGCCGGATAAACTTGCAGGCTTGTGCCGATTACCAATACCACATCTGCCTCTTCAATGAATCTCAATGAGTTCTCCCAAGCCTGTTGAGGCAGGGATTCTCCAAATAGAACGACATTGGGCCGCAGGAAACCACCGCAGGAACAAACCTCTCGATCTAAGAATTGACTTTTTGAGGCGCCTTTTCCACATTGATAACAGCGATAAGACAAGATTGAACCATGAAGCTCCTCAACAAATCGATTGCCGGCTCGTTGGTGTAATCCGTCAACATTCTGGGTTGAGATAAGCTTGAGCTTACCTTCTTTTTCCCACTTCCATAAAACGTCGTGCCCTGCATGCGGTTTTATGAGTTCCAGCTGTTCAATGCGCATTTTATAAAAAGCATGAAATAACTCATAATTATTTTCTAATGCTTCAACATTTGCTATTGTTTGGGGATCGATCTGTCTCCACCAACCCGAACGGGAACGGAAGTCGTTCACTCCTGAATCGACCGACATTCCAGCACCAGTTACAACAACGAGACGTTTGGATTGTTTAATTTGCTTTGCTGCTTCGATTATCGGATTATGATTAAATATTGCAGATCTCCATTTCTCTAGGTCGACCCCATTTTTCCTATGTAAAAAATGTAATATATCCAGTGCAAATAACGGATGAATAAATTTGGGATTTAATCGATACCAATTCCCCCTGATTTGTTCAAGCGCACCAAATAAATCAGCATCCATATCTGAAGACTGTGTTTCTAAAAATGGCTGCAAATCATTATCTTCTTCATCCAAAAGCTCACCCATTACTGATTCATTTCTTTTTGAGAAAAAACGCCAGCTGTCTTCGTCCCGTGTTCCAAATAACCGATAACCTCCACCTTCACCAGCTACAGATAAGATCAGTTCATCACTCATCGAGGTACTCCCTTATATTAATTTACATTCGCATCGAACTGTTGAATTATTTTCTCACATTCTTCATCCGTCTCAACTTTGCCTAGAATGTCATAATACGCTTTGTACATAGTTATTGCCCAGTAACATTCCTTTTCCCTTTTACAATCTACATACTCAATGAAACTGGAAGATCTTACTTCTATATCTTCTTTGCAGACGATACAAATCAAATACTTCCCTTTTACTAACTCCGAAACGGCGACATACTTAACGGATGGAGTCGTGACATTTGATTCTACCCATTCCCATTCCTCGTTATATACCGTTCCTTTATTAAACCAATAACCCTTCAATGGATCAGGCTTATAAGTGCTGTATTTTTCGGTTTTATACGCTCCCCATCTCAGCAATAATTTTTCAATCAAGTTTAATAGCGACATGATCACTTCACTTTACTATCGTATTCCTTCAGGATTTCACAAAGGTATTCTTCTCTTTGTTGCACCAAATGAGGGCATGGATGGCGATATTCCTTTTTTTTGGGATGGATTAATCCGAAACTGGGAATACCTGCTTCAGAAATCGCCTGTTTCCAAAGATTTTTTGCTGTTGACAGAGTTGTCCAACGCTTTAGGTGATCTACCCCCCACCCAATAAGTATCCAGGGTTGACTTTTTAGCTCATCAAGAGAGGGAATAGCTTCATAGATATCATATCGCTTTAGTTCTACATGCTTTTCGAGTTCCTCAATCGCCTGATCGGATCGGGCTTGTTGGATAGTAAACAAATTATAGATATTGAACCTGCCGGTTATGTTTTCACCATAAATACCATGAATAATTTTAATAAGCTGGTGCATCGTTGGATCAGGCTTAATTTCCTTCTTCTGAGCATCGCTGTAAGAAGCAGAACCGGGATTGAGAAGCAACGCTGATCCAATGGACCGATTGCTTTCCCCGAATTTTATGTAAGTGGATTTTCGCAAAGTAAGACCATTTTTCTCAACAAATTCACCAAATACAACCGGTTTTCCCATTAATACATCCCTCCAAATAATTCATGCTAATCAAAGCATATCATGTTATTAAGGCAAAGAAATTCGCTTGATCTCAAAATTCAATGGATCTGGAGACTGGAAAAACAAAACAACAACTTTTTGAACAGATAATCTTCAAAGTTGTTGTTTATGATAAGTTTTATAAAATTTGTCCGCTTCTTCTTGCATTGCAGTTCTCAAATCATTCGGGTACAAAACTTCAGCATCACTGCCCCAAATTAGAATCCACCTTTTCAACCCTTCACTAATTGCGCCCCGAAACTTTAAGATAAAATGGTTATCACCATCTTTTTGTATATCCGCTTGCAGTCCGAACCGATCCAGTACGGCATTTATTAAATGCGATTCAAACCGAATTTCGACTATTCTAACGTCTCCAGGATACATGTTAAAAAGGGTATGAGTATATTCTTCAACCGAAAAATTAGGGTCACGTTTAAATTTTTCAGACATAACAGTTACATCCACAATTCTATCCAATCGAAAATGCCGCCAACTTCCTTTATATTTGCAGATCAGATAATAGTAATCGCTATTCCAATACAATTCATACGGTTCGATCAAATACGGTTCTCCCTTGTTGGAGTGAACGAAATGTTTGGCGACATTAAATCTACCATATGTGATAAGTACTTTTTTAGATTCAATTATTGCTTTATGAAGAGATATGATATGGTACATGATCCCTTCATCCGTACTTTTAATCCGATTTTCATACTTCACAGTATTCGAAAGTTCATTCTGGAAGTATAGGCTACTCAACCCTCTGACCTTCTTGACTAATTTATCCGTTTGATCAACCGTTAGTATCTTAGCGGATGCTATTGAATCTATGATCATTCTTAACTCAGAGCTGGTTATATCAGGAACATATTTATAAAAAAATTGATTATGCGCCCCACGCCGAATTTGGATTTTAAATCCTGCCTCATTTAAATGTGTAATGTCCGATTCAATTGTATTTAAGCTAGGAGTACTGTGATTCGGAAATTTCTGCATCAACAATCCAATTAATTCCTGAATCGTGATTTCGTTATCTTCATCCGTGTATTTTCTAAAGAGTTCTTGAATTGCTAATAATCTTAGAGCAGGAGGTATTTTCTTCATCAGATTACTCACCCCAACTCAGTGAAATTAATAAAATGTTACTTGAAGAGCTCGCTCAACAGATCGCTACTCGCATAAAAAAAGACATCTTAGCTAATCACGGATGTATGACCCGTATTCTCTAAGATGTCTTCTTTTACGCATGGGGCAAAATGTGGGCAATCTGGGTTTCTCCGAAAAGAAACCCTTGCCCTACAAGGCTCTACAGCCTATCTTACATCATGCCGCCCATACCGCCCATGTCTGGAGCAGCTGGTTTTTCTGGTTCTGGTTTGTCAGCGATCACCGCTTCAGTTGTCAGGAACAGGCCTGCAACGGAAGCTGCGTGTTGCAATGCGGAACGAGTAACTTTCGCAGGGTCAACGATACCTGCTTCGATCATGTTCACCCATTCGCCAGTAGCCGCGTTGTAGCCGATGCCGACTGGTTCTTTCTTCAGGCGATCCACGATAACGGAGCCTTCTTCGCCAGCGTTTGCAGCGATCGTACGAACCGGCTCTTCCAGAGCGCGAAGCACGATGTTGACACCCGTTTTTTCGTCGCCAGTTGCTTCAACC
This sequence comes from Paenibacillus sp. p3-SID1389, assembly GCF_025151705.1. Classification (NCBI taxonomy): domain Bacteria; kingdom Bacillati; phylum Bacillota; class Bacilli; order Caryophanales; family Paenibacillaceae; genus Paenibacillus; species Paenibacillus sp. p3-SID1389. The sequence goes on from NZ_JALXVO010000002.1 coordinate 183,360, forward strand.
GCAGCTACTGCGTTGTATACGTTCACGAGGGCAACACCGCCGCCGGATACGATACCTTCTTCAACAGCTGCACGCGTAGCGTTCAGTGCGTCTTCGATGCGCAGTTTGCGTTCTTTCAGTTCAGTTTCCGTAGCTGCACCAACTTTGATAACGGCTACGCCGCCAGCCAGTTTAGCCAGACGTTCTTGCAGTTTTTCTTTGTCGAACTCGGAAGTGGTTTCTTCCAGTTGCGCACGGATTTGGTTGACGCGAGCTTGGATGTCGGCTTTGTCGCCGCTGCCGTCCACGATCGTCGTATTTTCTTTCGTAACGATAACTTGACGTGCGTTACCCAGTTGCTCAATCGTCGTGCTCTTCAGATCCAGACCCAGTTTCTCAGTGATCACTTGGGCACCAGTCAGAGCAGCGATATCTTGCAGCATCGCTTCGCGACGGTCGCCGAAGCCAGGAGCTTTAACAGCTACCGCGTTGAACGTACCGCGCAGTTTGTTCACGATCAGCATGGCTTGAGCTTCGCCTTCGATGTCCTCGGCAATGATGAGCAGCGGTCTGGATTGTTGTACGATTTTCTCCAGAATTGGCAAGATTTCTTGCGTGCTGCTGATCTTCTTGTCGGTGATCAGGATGTATGGATTTTCAAGTACGGCTTCCATTTTGTCCGTATCCGTAATCATGTAAGGAGATACATAACCGCGGTCAAATTGCATCCCTTCAACCACTTCAAGCTCGGTTGCGAACCCACGGGATTCTTCAACCGTGATTACGCCGTCTTTACCTACTTTCTCCATGGCTTCAGCGATCAGTTCGCCAACTTCTTCGTCAGCAGCGGAGATTGCAGCAACTTGAGCGATCGATTGTTTGCCTTCGATCGTTTTGGAGATCTTCTTCAGTTCTTCGACTGCAGCGCGAACCGCTTTGTCGATCCCTTTACGCAGGCCGATTGGGCTAGCGCCGGCAGTAACGTTCTTCAGACCTTCACGGATCAGCGCTTGCGCCAGAACCGTTGCCGTTGTCGTACCGTCACCGGCTACGTCATTTGTTTTCGTCGCAACTTCTTTGACGAGCTGAGCGCCCATGTTTTCGAAGGCGTTGTCCAGTTCGATTTCTTTTGCGATCGTTACGCCGTCATTGGTGATGAGCGGGCTGCCGAATTTCTTTTCCAGCACAACGTTGCGGCCTTTCGGACCGAGCGTTACTTTTACTGCGTTTGCCAAAGCGTCAACCCCACGGAGCATCGCGTGGCGGGCGTCTTCACTGAATTTAATCTCTTTTGCCATTGTTCAATTACCTCCCATATAGTTGTGTAGATATTCGTTCGGATACGAATCGGCGGATTAGCCGATGATCGCGTGGATGTCGCTTTCTTTCATAATCAAATATTCTTTGCCTTCATATTTCACTTCAGTGCCAGCATATTTGGAGAAAATAACGCGGTCACCTTCTTTAACTTCCAACGGAACGCGGACGCCATCTTTCAAAGTTCCGCTGCCAACGGCGATGACTTTACCTTCCTGCGGTTTTTCTTTGGCTGTGTCTGGAAGCACGATGCCAAATGCCGTTGTCTCCTCTTGCTCGATCGGTTGCACGAGAACGCGTTCACCTAAAGGTTTGATCATGAAAAAACAGCCTCCTTTTAAATATGTGGTGTTATGTGTAGATGTTGTTATATATGTTAGCACTCAATCATCCTAAGTGCTAACAACCACTTTTATATTACTCAAGTTGCGAATAGATTTCAAGTTCCTTTGTACAAATTTTTTTCTTTGTTTCATGGGATGAAGTGCGCGCCTTCCTCATTGTATCCTTGAGCTTGGATAAATATTCCGAAGGAATGGACGAGCATGGCCCGCAGGATTACGGCGGCCTGGTGCCGGGGCTTGGGGCCGCATAAAAAGTGGGGAAGTCGCCGAGCAGCGTTTACGTCCGCCTTTGGGAGTTTGGGCGGCGAAAAGGTCGAGTTTGTAGCCCCCATAAGCGTTAGATTCACAACGCCCCCGTTTTGGGCCCAATAGCGTTGCTGGCAAGCGTTAGAGCGCAGGTTCGCTGTTGCTGCAGGTGTCTCGGCTGTCGCTGCTGTTGTTGCCACAGTCACTACTGTCACTACTGCTGCAGTTCTACTGTTGTTGTTCCGCAAGTGACTCTGGGGTCGCTAATTTAGTTACTCCGCGAGTTCCCTGTTGCCAACTATTGACGCTGCCGTCGCGCAAGTTACTTTTAACTGTTCATAGTTACTCCTAACTACTTCTAACTGCTCTTAATACTACGTCTCCTCTTCATTGCATTGCGCCTAACTGCGCTCCTGCTCCTAACCCACCGGGCGACGTGAACAGTTCCGGCTAACGCTTGCCACAGCGCTTATTTGGACCAAATGAGGGGGATTTCAATTCTAACGCTTGTCAGCGAGCTTATTTGCGCCAAAGGGCCCCGTTTCGAGGGCGAAACGGGCAAATAAGCTCTCTCATAAGCGTTAGATTCTCTACGCTGCCGTTTTGGGCCCAATAGCGTTGCTGGCAAGCGTTAGAGCGCAGGTTCGCCTCAACGGTGTTCGCCGGAGCCCATCAACGCACACAAGTTCCCTCACCGAGTCAGCGACCCCCTCACCGCGAGATCGACTCGCTCACATGGCAGTGGCTCGCTCAAGTTACAGTGGCTTGCTCACGTGACAGCACTCGCTCACCGCAACAGCAAACCCGCACCGGGACTGACATGACTTTGTAACGCGTTTTATTGCAACGCTAGTGCTTTGGGAGCCATTTGCTACCACCTTCTCTTCGCTCCAATCAGGGCAAAGAGCGGACAACAGCGGCTGAGCGGCGACTCCACCTCTACAACTGCGGCCCACACGAACCCCAGCGCCAAAGCCCCCAGCGGGCAAAAGAAAAACGCGCCCCGCTTATGCGAAGGCGCGTTCTCTCATTTATAGATTTCCGCCCGTACCGCATCCACCGCCTGCTGCTTCGCATAAACCCGCTTGGACAAGAGCACGCTCAGCTCATAAAGCAGAATGAGCGGGATCAGCACCAGGAAGGCGGAGAACAAGTCCGCCGGCGTGATCATCACCGAGATGACCACCAGCGCGAAATACGCGACCCGGCGCATCTTCTTCAGCCGAAGCGGCGTTAAGATTCGCAGCTGCGTTAGAAACAAAATGATCAACGGCAGCTCGAACAACAACGAAATCGGCAACACGATGTTGGTCAGAAATTTGAAATAGTCAGCCATTCCGTAGGTCTCGACGAGTCCCAGCTCCTTGTTCAGCGAACCGGTAAACGTCATCGCCAGCGGGAACACCACGTAATAACCAAAGGCTAGGCCCGCCAGGAAAAAGACGAACACATAAGGGATGTACTTCGCGGTCGCTCTGCGTTCCTGGGGCTTCAGGCCAGGGCTGACAAACGCCCACACCTGGTATAACGTAAAGGGCAGCGTGATCCCAAATGCAACCAGCATCGCAATTTTCATATACACGCCAACGCCGTCCCAGAACGAAAAAGCGTTTAATTCGATGGTCACGCCGGATATGGCGTTTCTCGTCAAAAAGTGGTAGATCGGATCGACGACGAAAAATGCCGCCACCAGCACCACGACAAACACGATGCAAACCGCTACCAATCGCCGACGCAGTTCTGTCAAATGATCTACGAGACTTTGCGCTTTGTCTTTCTCCGACATCTCAGGTTCTCCTTTCCCCGCCGGGCTTCCCGTCCCATCTCAAGCAAAATCCCTCCGCTAAGGAAGGGATCAAGGTTACGCCTATGCAACTGACTTGCTGCTCCCGGTTATTCGGGAAGACGGCGGTCGTCCGGTTTGGGGCCCTCTGCCTGCGGTTGCGGTGCGGGTTCCGCTCTTCTGGCTTCCGGCTGATCATCCACAATATCCCGGGTCGCCTCTTTGAATTCACGGAACGTGCGTCCAACCGCCCGCCCCAGATCAGGTAATTTATTTGGACCAAATAGCAGCAACGCCGCGATCACAATCAACAAAAATCCGCCTGCGCTCATGGGTAATTCTCCTTTCGTTACGGCATAGAAATCGACAAGGTCTTCCGATAAAATCACTCGCCCACATCATACCATAACGAATATCACAGTTACAGTCTATTTCTTTAACAACTTCGCGAAGTAGTAGAAAAATAAAGCCCGTAAATGTGTAAACGAAAATCGAATTATAAACGGAATTGCCCCGTCACCATCAGCAACGCTTCCGGCAGTTGATCCATGATCGCTGCCAAATTTTCGTGCACGCCTTTGGGCGTTCCCGGCAAATTCACGATCAGCGTCCGTCCGCGAATGCCGACGATTCCCCGAAACAGCATCGCCGCAGGGTTCTTCTGCATCAACCGGTACCTCATGGCCTCCGCCATCCCGGGCACTTCACGTTCGATCACCCGCCTTGTGGCTTCCGGCGTCACGTCCCGAATCGCCAGCTCCGTCCCCCCCGTTGTCAGCACCAAATCAGCGTGAAAATAATCGGTCATTTCAATCAGTGCGGCGATAATTTCATCCGGTTCATCGGGGACGATCCGATATTCCACGATCTCGCCGCCCAATTCCTCCTCCACCAGCTCACGGATTACTTGGGCGCTCGTATCTTCACGTTCTCCCCTTGCTCCTTTGTCGCTGGCGGTAAGGATCGCTGTTTTCCAAACCATGAAGTCACCCTCCTCATCCATATAGGAACTCCCTTTGAAGTCCAACGTAATGCCGGATCATGTCGATTCATGCTGATTTCCAACTGCAAACTATCTTCTTTATCTATATCAAAATCCAGCAGCCGCCGCAAATATTACGAACGCACGTAATCCCCGCTTTTGCCGCCTGACTTCGAGCGCAGCAGCGTCGGACCGATGACCATGTCCTTTTGCAGCGCTTTGCACATGTCATACACGGTCAGCGCCGCGGCAGACACTGCGGTGAGCGCCTCCATCTCCACGCCGGTTTTACCTTCCGTCTTCACCGTGGCTTCAATATACAGCTCGTCCCGGCCGTTATCGTCAAACGTAATGTTGACGCCGGTGAGCGCAAGCGGGTGACACATCGGAATCCAATCGGACGTCCGCTTGGCCCCTTGAATCCCCGCGACCTGGGCTACGGCCAGCACATCCCCTTTGCCGATCCGCCCTTCCTTAATTGCCTCGAGGGTTGATGGAAGCATGGAGATTTTCGTCTCCGCCACGGCTTCGCGGACGGTCGCCGATTTCCCGGAAATGTCCACCATGCGGGCGCGTCCTTGTTCATTAAAATGCGTCATGCCTTGCCCTGATTCCGAGTTTGCCAAGCTTATCACTACTTTCCTTCATATATATCGTTCCTTTTGCCGTAAACAGCAGATCCAAACGGAAGTCATGCGATTCCATCGGAATCGCCTCCGGCAGGATCAGCTCCTCCAAGGCGAGGGCGCCTAGGACGACCTGACTTAAGCCGCCGCTGCGACGGGACAATTCGTCGATCAGGCGATCGTAATACCCGCCGCCAAATCCAATGCGCCCCCCCTTCGGGTCAAAAGCCAGCCCCGGAACCACAATGACGTCGATCTCGGGGTAGCGCTCGGGAGGCCAAATGGCCGTATGCGCTGCCGGCTCCGGAATTCCCCAGGTGCCAGGTACTAAGTCAGCCATCCCCGTCAACTCATGCAAGGTTAGGCTCCGCTGTGCACCAATCTTCGGCACAAGCAACCGGTCCCCTTGGGCCTGGCAGCTGGCCAGTAAAGGCCGAGTATCCGGCTCGTCCCGGAAAGAAACATAGCAGAACACGTTCAGCTTCCCGCCGCGCCGTGCCCGCAAGGGCTTTAGCACCTCCAGCTCCGCGATCCGGCTGGCAGCCAGTGATTGTTCTGACCGGGAAGCGTCCGGGATTTGAGCGCGAACCGCCAGCATTTGCTGGCGCAGCTCCTTTTTGGCATCCGCTGGCTCCATGTGTAACCTCCCTTTCCGTTCCCGGCTCACGTTAGCCGGCCCTCGTTCAAGAGGCTTGGACGAACCCGGCTGATCTCTTCCTTAGTGTATCATTGTTATATCAAAATGAAAACTAAAGCATCCACTTTGCAAAAGCTGAACTTTCAAGCAATCAGCGATGCATTTCGCGTTGGTTTCATGTACACTGAAGGTACGTGTTTCACCGAATCTGTTCTATTTATCATGCACAGACTGCAAATCTTTTTTTGGAGGATCGAAACCGTTATGCTGCTTCAAGCTTCGAACATTACGAAATTGTACGGCGTGACCCCCGTGCTGGAAGGCATTAACCTGCAGGTGCTCGAACGGGACCGGATCGGTCTCGTAGGCGTCAACGGCGCGGGCAAATCGACGTTTCTGCAAATTTTGGCGGGCGAACTCTCTTATGACGGAGGACAAATTTTCAAAGCCAAAGAGACAACGATCGGGTACTTGGCGCAAAACAGCGGATTGCAATCGGACCGCACCATCTGGGAAGAGATGCTGGCCGTGTTCGCCCCGCTGATCGAAACGGAACGCGAGCTGCGCCGGATGGAGGAGCAGATTGCCGATCCGGAACTGGCCCGGGATGAGAAAGCGCACCAGGAATTGCTCGACCGCTATGCGCTGAAATCCGATTGGTTCAAAGACCACGGCGGCTATGAAATGGAAACCCGCATCCGGATGGTGCTGCACGGCATGGGATTTGGCGATTTTGCGCCGGACACCCCTATCGCAACGTTAAGCGGCGGGCAGAAGACCCGGCTCGCTCTTGCCCGGATTTTGCTCCAAGCTCCTGACCTGCTAATGCTGGACGAACCAACCAACCATCTCGATATCGAAACGTTAACCTGGCTCGAGGATTATTTGCGCAATTATTCCGGCGCCCTGCTGGTCGTTTCGCATGACCGCTATTTCTTAGACCGGCTTGTCACGGCTATCGTAGAGATTGAACGCCATCAATCGCGCCGCTACACGGGCAACTACAGCCGGTATATCGAGCTGAAGGCGGCGGAATACGAAAGCCAGCTGAAGCAATATGAGAAACAGCAGGATGAAATCGCCCGGATGGAGGCATTTATTCAGAAGAACATCGTTCGGGCTTCCACAACGAAGCGGGCGCAAAGCCGGCGCAAAGCGTTGGAGAAGATGGAAATCCTGGACCGACCGCTCGGCGATCCGAAACGCGCAAGCTTCTCCTTCGAGGCCGAAGTGATGACCGGCAAGGAAGTGCTGCACGTCAACAGCCTGTCCTACGCGTTTGCGGACAAATCCAAACCGTTATTCCAAAACGTTAACTTCGACCTGTACCGCGGTGAAACGGTTGCCTTGATCGGACCTAACGGGATCGGGAAGTCGACTTTACTGAAAATCCTGACCGGCGAGTTGCAGCCAACGGATGGGACCATCACCTGGGGAGCTAAGGTCAAGATCGGTTATTACGACCAGGAACAAACGCATCTGAACCCGGCCAACACCGTGCTGGAGGAAGTGTGGGGCGCATTTCCCCACATCGAAGAAGCCCGGATTCGCAGCGTACTGGGCAATTTCCTGTTCAGCGGCGACGACGTGCTCAAGAAGGTAGCGGCGTTAAGCGGCGGTGAGAAAGCTCGGGTTGCGCTGGCCAAGCTGATGCTGTTAAAGGCCAACGTGCTGATCCTGGACGAACCGACCAACCATTTGGACCTATTCAGTAAGGAAGTGCTGGAGTCCGCATTAATCGAATACGACGGGACGCTGCTGTTCATTTCCCATGACCGTTACTTCCTGAACAAGATGGCCGAGCGGATTGTCGAACTGCATCCGAACGGTGCAGAACATTTCTTGGGTAATTATGATGATTATTTGGCAAAAAAACAGGAGCTTGCCGAACTCGCCGCCGATCAGACGAACGCCGGGACCGCGAAAGCATCCGTAAATTCCGCTCAAAAACAAGCCGAGCCGGAGGCACCTGCCGCCAAGTCCGGCGCCGCTTCCTATGAAGCCGATAAGCAGGCCAAACGGGAGGAGCGAAACCGCCAACGCCGCATCGAGCAGCTGGAGGCGCTGATCTCCAAGCTGGAGGAAGAAATCGCCGAGCTCGAAAACGAACTGGCCCTCCCCGAGGTGTATCAGGATTATACGGCGGTTCAAGAACGGCAAGACGGGATCGACCGTAGGAAAGAACAGCTCTCCTCCGCCTATGAAGAATGGGAAGCGCTGGCCGAGGGGTAAGGTCACAATTTTTTAAACAATTGTTCATTTTTTCTCGTTCAAGTTATTCACAACTTTATCCCCATTATGCAGAATCAACAAAACTTCAAGACGGCCCGCTGGGCCGTTTTTTCGCGGGGATATCGTCGTTTTTTGTCGCATGCTAGTTTTATCCACTAAATTATTCACAATATCCACAGTTTTCTGAAAACACAACAAATCATTTTCTGAAACCTGCTCAATTCACTGGTACACCAAGCTTTCATCCTTTTTTCACAAAGATAGCTAACAAGTTGTGGATAAGCTTGTCCACAACTTGACAAAACTTTCGTCTTAGGTCTATCTCCTCAACTTTCTCCAAGCTGATGTTTTGCTTCACAACCATCCCAAGCTTCTGATGCTTCCTTCCCATTTTTCTTTCATTTCGTGATGATCTCTCAGCTGCGCCTCTTGAAACCATTCGAAATGCCTATTGCCCTGCGTATTTTAAAATCTTTATGATCTCTAGTAGAGTTGCGGCCGAAAAAACACATTCGCCGTCAAATATTCACCGAAAAGGAGAGAATGGAATGAAATTTGTCAAATGCGCTTCAATCGCCGCACTGGGCGTCAGCCTCATCTTTGTGGGAGGATGCCAAATGCTTGGCACATCCAAAGGCGCTTCTTCCACGACTTCCCCTTTTACGGAATCCAAGCTGCCTGGCGGAGGTCTGGCCCTTCCGGAAAACGAACGGCTCCATCTGTCAACGAATAAGCAATGGATCGAAAGTGAAGGCCATCTGTCCGACCTGATCCGTCTGCAATGGACAGGAGACCGCGCCAAACCGGCAATCGCTTGGGCCGATGAGGAAGGCAAAGACAAAACGGCGATTATCTCGCATGATAAAGCGAACAATCCGGAACAACATGATCATAAGCATATTTCGATCGAAACCACGATGTCGCCGACTGGGGAATATAAGGATCAGCTGTTTACCCGCCTGGAAATCCCTTATGATACCGACGTCGCAGAGATTCGCACCCATTCGTCCAACTTCAACGTCATGGACGGCATTTTGCGGGTAGCTGGCGAAGGTAATCGGGATGTACAATTCGCCGTCACCGGCAAGGATAATGCCACGGCTCCGCTCTGGAGCCTGCGCGCCAACAGCGCTGAGCTCAGCGGCAACAACGCCGGAGCGGATTTTAACCTGATCCGTTATTCGGATAAAGGAGAAGCGATCGACAGTGCGCTTACGGTCAAACGCGAGAACGGCCAAGTTGGTATCGGCACAGAGGATCCGCAAAGTGCACTGGATATCCAGGGGGACGGCATCCGTATTCGCGAGTCCCGCACGCCGGCTTCCTCCAAGGCTCCAGGGAACCCCGGAGATATCGCCTGGGATGAGAACTATATTTACGTCTGCGTTGCGAAAGACACCTGGAAACGGACCGCTTTATCCACTTGGTAACGCAAAGGTCTGAAAATCCAGCTCGATCCTATTCTGCCGGGCCCCACGCGTTGGGTTGCCCGGCTTTATTCTGCTCTCCAAGGGGCGCTTGCTTGAAACCATAAGAGGTTCCCGAGTAGAATAATAAAATAACTTTAAATTTAAGAGAGAGGGGCCAAACCGCCATGACTCGTAAAACGGTCCGTAACGTCACCGACTTGATCGGCGAGACTCCGGTCGTCAAATTAAACCGGCTCGTCTCACCGCAGGATGCGGACGTATACGTCAAGCTGGAGTTTGCCAATCCAAGCGGAAGCGTCAAGGACCGGGCGGCTGCCCACATGCTCAGGACGGCCGAACAAGCAGGTCTGCTCACTCCCGGCGCCACGATCATCGAGCCGACCAGCGGGAATACGGGCATTGGGCTGGCTATGAACGCCGCAGCCAAAGGGTATCGGATCATTCTGGTCATGCCGGACAACATGACGAAGGAACGGATTCGCCTGCTGCAGGCTTACGGAGCTGAAGTCGTGTTGACGCCTGCAGCGCAGCGGATGCCCGGTGCGATCGCCAAAGCCAAAGAACTGCTGGCCCAAATCCCCGGCAGCTTTATGCCGCAGCAGTTCCAGAACCCTGCGAATCCGGAAATTCACCGGCTTACCACCGGGCCGGAGATCGTGCAGCAAATGGAAGGCCGGCTCGACGGGTTTGTCGCAACGGCTGGCACGGGCGGCACGATTACCGGGACCGGGGAATATTTGCGAAGTAAGATCCCAAACCTCCATATCACCGTTGTTGAGCCGCAAGGCTCGCCAGTGCTGTCCGGCGGAGAGCCGGGGCCGCACAAGCTGGTGGGAACCAGCCCCGGGTTTATCCCGCCGGTGCTGAATACCGCCATCTATGACGAGATCGTCCAAGTCAGCGATGAAGATGCACTGGAGACGACGCGGCGCTTGGCCGCTCGCGAGGGCATCTTAGTTGGGCCGTCGTCCGGAGCTTCGGTGTGGGCAGGAATCCAATTAGCCAGACGGTTAGGCCCTGGCAAACGCGTATTATGCATCGCACCGGATACCGGGGAGAGATACTTGAGCATGGGGATTTTTAACGAGCCGACAGGCGCCGAAGGTTAAACGAAAGAAGTAATCTACTATCCTACTCTATGGAAAAGAGGACTGATACCATGCCCCAAATGATCGGAGGCATCTCCCATATCGATAAGGACGAACTGCACGCCTTGCTTCAGGATCCCGCCAACGAAACGATCGTAATCGACGTGCGCGAGCCGTTTGAATACGAAGCCGGTCATATTCCCGGGATTCCATTAATCCCAATGGGTGAAATTCCGGACCGGCTGGATGAGCTCGATCCGAAGCAGGAATATGTGTTTGTGTGCCGCAGCGGTTCACGCAGCTACGAGGTAGCTCGTTACTTGCAGGCGCAGGGCTTTGAACGGGTTCACAATTTTCTGGGCGGGATGCTTGGTTGGGACCTTGAGGTCGAGTACGGATTCGACGAGGATGCAGCACGTTAACCGCAGAATCCAGCGGAACATCATCATCGAGCAATACAATAGGGACAGTCCCGAGAGAGCTTCCAAGCTCTACGAGGCTGTCCCTTTATTTTAGAATCAATGGACGAGTACGGCTCTTGGCGACCGGATAAATTCCCCATCCTTTTCTGCTTCATGTGCCAGATCCGCCTCACTCGCATGTTTGACACTGTAAGCAACGAAAGCCGAAAGTCAGGACATCGTCAAACCACTTCTTCAGCAGAGGTGGGCAGCTATACCAATAAAATGGGAACTGGAACACAATCCGGTATCCTATGAAACCCGGTGGCGCTCCAACCATCCTACCGCATAATCTACCAATTCCCGTTGGGGCATCAGCAGCGCGGTGGCCCCGGCTACTTGTCCCTGCTTCACCAACCCGGTGTCCCGCGCAAAGTCGGCGCCCAGCCGCTCAAAATCCTCTGAATCGTACTCCAGCTCGGTAAATTCTACCCAACGTCTTTCCCCATTCACCAGCAACGGCGCCTTGGCCGTGTAGGTCTGCTTCCCTGGATAGTTCGCCCGGCACTCCGCCAAATGGATCGACGTATTGTTCTCGTGCCCTACTCCAAGCAGCAAAACCTCTCCGCGCAGCTCGTAAATCCGCGCGAGCGGCGAGCGCTCACCCAGCCCGAACTCCAAGCCGTGATCTGCCGTGATCTTCAGGGCCTCTCGGCCTCTGGCTGCAAACGACACCTGCGGATGACCGCTGCGAATCGTGCCCTTCTGCCGGCGAAACGTGTCTGGGATGACGCCCATATACCATAGCGGGGTCAGGTCAGGATCGTAGGCCGGCATCTGCTCGCGAATCGTATCCCACCACGCCTGAGGCACCGGCGGATTCTGCCAGCGGGCCGGATCCCCAAGGTCGCTCGAATGGGTTGGCATCACCAAGGTGCCTTGCTCGCCCAGCGCCGCCTCCAAAGCAAGGACGACCGCCGCAGGACCGCCGCACACCCACTTTCCTAACGCTTTAAACGAGGAATGGACGAGCAGCGTAACTCCTTCCTTCACGCCTAGAGCCCTCAAATCCGCCTGCATCGTCTCCACCGTGTACAATTCCCCTTGAATTTCCTCCATCATGTTTCATCTCTCCTATATTGCTCTACTCAGCGAACGACGACGGCAAGCCGTCCAGGCTGACGGGCTGCCGTTTCGTTCGCGCTGCCTGTCAAATCCAAGTAAGCAACCTCGTTAGGCAACAGAATCCGAAGCGCATCTTCCCCTTTGGGCGACAGATTAACATGCCCCTCGGCACTTAGCGGTGCTGAGACCACAAAAAAGAGATGCTGCCGGCGAATAAAACGCTTCATGCTCCGGCAACAACGAATCAAACATTTTCCCCATTGTGATCCCTCCATCAGGACTCTTGTGTATATCCAAACCAGCTTGCAGCTCATATTGAATGAGATGGGCTGGTTTCGCAGCTCTCGTCGACATCGGGACGATCCCGCGTCCACGGGGCAATCAGCCGACAAGCGAATAAAGGTATTTTAGTAGCTCACGGCTCCCAGCCTCCTTCGGTTTTTCCTTATTATACCTGAAGGATTAAATTTAAAGAATATCACCGGTTCCAGGAGCTTCAAAACCAAAAAAAATCCGGCGGTACACACACCGCCGGGACAATGACTAGGAGTTTTACGCCGGGTTAGGTTGTTGCCCTGCCTTGTTCTTGGCCAGCTTCAAGTAACCCTGCACGTTCAGAATCTCGCTATTCTCTTCAAACCGCAAACGCATCGGGCCAGCCGCTTCGATCAGGTACGATTTCAGCGCTGCCGCGCCGCCGCCAAGCACGTAGAAGCATTCGATATCGGGGTATTTCTTCCACCGCTTGCGGATCAGATCGACCAGCTTCTGGGCCGCCCGGCTAAAATACATGTCAACAATTGGCCGGATGTCCGCTTGTCCTTCCCCTACTCTTTGGATGATGAACTCACGGTTGCGGATGCGCCCGATCAGCTTCGTACGGCTCGGGAAGCGATAACCGAACTGATCCTCAACATCGCGGATAATCGAATCCAGATATGTAGCGAGGCCAAACTGCTCACCGGTACTGAACTGATTATCGATATTCATCCGCTTCACCACCGGGAAATCGGTGGTCAAGGCGCCGATCTCGCAAATCCCGATGCAGCCGTTATGCAGTTCTTCGTTCCGTACTTGTAGCGTATCGTTTGTGGCCAAATGGAACAGGGCAGCCGCCCCCTCGACCGAAACGATCGTACGGCGGATGTTAATGCGCACCGTACGCCCGCGCAGCTCCGGCGTGGACAGGAACGTCACTTCGTGCTCCCCGGTTAACCGCTCCTCGAACGCTTTGTGAAAGGCCACATAAGTGCGTACCGGCAACCCGGTACCAAGAATGTATTCCACCTCTTCGATCCCGGTTCCCGTGGTCGGATAGGTTTGTCCGGCAAGGGCCGCATAGGCTAACGCCGTCAGCGCCACGACCAGAGACTGATCGCTGGTCGCTTTGTTGTCCGTTTCCTCCAGTTCGGAGTTGTCCTGGTCCTCCATCGCTAATAGGCCTACGAAATACCGCTGGTTATTTCTCTTTAATTTAGGGCTATAGACTCGAACATCCAGCGCCTTCAGCGGAGAGTCCTCTTCTTGCAGCACATGTCTATCATATCCGGGAGAAACGATACTCGGAATAATGATCGGTCGTTGCGAACCGTCAACTACTACCTTAACGCTGTCATTGCCAACGTCGATTCCGGCAATTCTGATCATAATTACCTCCTCACATCTAGGAAATAAGACATTTCCAATCATTTCTCATTTCGCTTCCCTTCGACAAATTCCTGCTTTACCCGTGAAAATAGTTACAAAATTTTTTTAAATGAAAAAGGGATTTGCCACAATTTGCCGAAATAGTTGTATTGGCATTAGAAAGATATGATCTTGGTCCTACATAATGACAGGCTCAACTCAAGATGATCAGGAGGAAGAAATGAAGTTTCGATTCAAAAAAAACGTGAACCGGCGCTACACACTGCTCATTGTACCGGAAGGTACCAGCCCCGTGTTCCGTTTAAAATTTCGCTTTTTCTACTTATTGGCCATTCTGGTCGCTGCAGCTGCGCTGCTCACTTCGGTATTGGTCCTATATGCGATGAACCGCACCCACACGAACCGGATTGGGACGCTTGAAGCCCAGCTGTCGGATTCGTCGAACCAGTTCAGGAACACCGTCGTCAACAAGGAGCAGGAGATTGACCGGCTGTTAAATGAGCTGATGGAACTGTCGGAAAAATCGAAAACGATCGAATCGAAAATGAGCGAACTGGAGCAATTGGAAGCCGAGCTTCAATCGCTAACGAACAGTGGGGCCGGCAAAGCGAAGGACAAAACAGCAGCCGCTACCAGCACTCCGGCGAAGGCCTCCCTCGCTGACGAAGGCGGAGTTGGCGGAGAATCGATTCCGCTGACCGATCAGGACATCGCGAATTGGGTTCAGGAGACGAAGGAGAGCATTACTACCTCGCTGAAGGAGATGCCCGGTTTACAGCAGCGGCTGGAGCAGACCAAAGTGGCCGTCGAGGAATACAAGGCGCTGATGGCGATCTTGCCAACCTATTGGCCTACAGATTCCACCCGGGTCACTTCCGATTACGGTGAACGGGAAGATCCATTTACCGGGCGGTTAACGAAGCATGCCGGAATGGATATCGGGGGGAGCATCGGCGACCCCATTTATGCTGCAGCCAACGGCAAGGTCATCGAAACCGGACGCACCAGCGCTCGCGGCAACTATGTCACGATTTCCCATCCCTCGGGATTGAAAACGAACTATATGCATTTGAGCAAAATTTTGACCAAGGTTGGCGCCACCGTCAAACAAGGCGAGATCATTGCGGAGCTAGGCTCCACCGGCCGCAGCACCGGACCCCATCTGCACTTTGAGGTCGTCAAGAACGGCAGTACGGTCGATCCGGCCAATTACTTAGAAAACCCGGAGAGGAAGAGTGATCCATGAAATTAAGGAATAATGCAAAATCCGTGAAGCTGGACCCGAACACGACAGATACTTTGATCGGGGAAGGCAGCATTTTTGAAGGAAAAATCCGCTCGGACGCCGGTGTGCGCATCGAAGGGCAAATCACCGGCGACATCGAATGCGAAGGCGATGTGACGGTTGGGGAGAAGGGCGTGGTCCATTCTAATATTTTGGCCCGCAATATCATCATCGCCGGCACCGTCAACGGCAACGTTCATGCGAAAAACAAGCTATCGATCACATCCAAAGGCAAGCTGTTCGGGAACATGGTCGCCTCTTCCCTTTCCATTGAAGAAGGCAGCGTGTTTGAAGGGACCAGTAAAATGGGCGGATCGGACAAGGTCGACAACGAGGCATTGAAAGAAACTGCGGCTGCAGTTGCTGCTTCCGACATAACCCCTCCTGCCAAAAATAACGCCAAGCAGGAAAACGACGACGTTTATAAAACCTGGTGATACCAGGAATCGA